>NZ_JBEYFS010000004.1:0-114809 GCF_040634475.1 Streptomyces sp. NPDC007095 | reverse complement strand
AGGGGCCGCCGAGGCGGCTGAAGCGGCCGAAGGAGCCCCCGGTGGGGGCGCCGAAGCAGGCACCGCGCCGGGCGCCTGCTTGGTCTTCGCCGAACCGGCCGCCGCCGGGCCCGCTCCGGCCGCGTACTGCTGGGCCTGCGGGCCTCGGGTGTCCGTCACAGTTCCCCCCTGGGATCCATGAGAGTCATGGGAGTCAGTCGCCTCCGCGGCGGAGCCACGGCCGCCGTCCGTATCCGTACCGGTCGATCCGGCGCCCGTGGCTCCGCTCACGATGACTCACTCCTCGCGCTACTCGGGCGAGGACTGCTCGCCCTCGTCCGTACCGACGGCCTCGACGCCCTCGGCGGTCTCGTCCTCGGCCATCTCGCCGTCGACTTCCTCCGCCTCGCGACCGGCCTCGGCGTTACGAGCGATGCCGACCACGGCATCGCGCTTGCCCAGGTTGATCAGTTGGACACCCATGGTGTCACGGCCCGTCTCCCTGACCTCGTTGACTCGCGTGCGAATCACACCGCCGGACAGGGTGATGGCGAGGATCTCGTCCGTCTCCTCGACCACCAGCGCGCCGACGAGGGACCCGCGGTCCTCGACGATCTTGGCGGCCTTGATACCGAGGCCACCACGACCCTGAACGCGGTACTCGTCAACGGCGGTCCGCTTCGCGTACCCGCCGTCCGTAGCAGTGAACACGAACGTACCGGGTCGAACAACATTCATCGAGAGCAGCTCGTCGCCCTCACGGAAACTCATCCCCTTGACGCCCGAGGTCGCACGGCCCATCGGCCGCAGGGCATCGTCCGTCGCCGTGAACCTGATCGACTGCGCCTTCTTACTGATCAGCAGCAGATCGTCCTCGGCCGAGACGAGTTCGGCTCCGATCAGTTCGTCGTCGGAACCGTCCTCCGTCTCACGGAGATTGATCGCGATGACACCGCCGGAGCGCGGGGAATCGTAATCCTTCAGAGGCGTCTTCTTCACGAGGCCGCCCTTGGTGGCCAGCACCAGATAAGGCACCGCCTCGTAGTCACGGATCGCGAGGATCTCGGCGATCGCCTCGTCCGGCTGGAAGGCCAGCAGGTTCGCGACGTGCTGTCCACGCGCGTCACGCCCGGCGTCCGGGAGCTCGTACGCCTTCGCGCGGTAGACGCGGCCCTTGTTGGTGAAGAACAGCAGCCAGTGGTGCGTCGTCGACACGAAGAAGTGGTCGACGATGTCGTCCTGCTTCAGCTTCGCGCCGCGTACGCCCTTGCCGCCCCGCTTCTGCGAGCGGTAGTCCTCGGTCTTGGTCCGCTTGATGTAGCCGCCACGCGTGATGGTGACGACGATGTCCTCTTCGGCGATCAGGTCCTCGATGGACATGTCACCGTCGAAGGGCACCAGCTTGGAGCGACGGTCCTCGCCGAACTTCTCGACGATCGCCGCGAGTTCCTCGCTGATGATGGAGCGCTGGCGCTCCGGCGAGGCGAGGATCGCGTTGTACTCGGTGATCTTCGCCTGGAGCTCGTCGTGCTCCTGGATGATCTTCTGACGCTCCAGGGCGGCCAGTCGGCGCAGCTGCATCTCGAGGATGGCGTTCGCCTGGATCTCGTCGATCTCCAGGAGGCCCATCAGGCCCTCGCGCGCGATCTCGACGGTGTCACTGCGCCGGATCAGCGCGATGACCTCGTCGATGGCGTCCAGGGCCTTCAGGAGGCCACGCAGGATGTGCGCGCGCTCCTCGGCCTTGCGCAGCCTGAAGCGCGTACGCCGGACGATGACCTCGATCTGGTGCGTCACCCAGTGGCGGATGAACGCGTCGAGCGACAGCGTGCGCGGAACGCCGTCCACCAGCGCCAGCATGTTGGCGCCGAAGTTCGACTGCAGATCGGTGTGCTTGTAGAGGTTGTTCAGGACGACCTTGGCGACCGCGTCGCGCTTCAGGACGATGACCAGCCGCTGTCCCGTACGGGACGAGGTCTCGTCGCGGACGTCGGCGATGCCTCCGACCTTGCCGTCCTTCACCAGGTCGGCGATCTTCTGCGCGAGGTTGTCGGGGTTGGTCTGGTACGGGAGCTCGGTGACCACCAGGCACTGGCGGTTCTGGATCTCCTCGACCTCGACGACCGCGCGCATCGTGATGGAGCCACGGCCCGTGCGGTACGCCTCCTCGATGCCCTTTCGGCCCACTACAAGGGCGCCGGTCGGGAAATCGGGGCCCTTGATGCGCTCGATCAGGGCGTCGAGCAGCTCCTCGTGGCTGGCCTCGGGGTTCTCGAGGTACCACTGGGCGCCGGCCGCGACCTCACGGAGGTTGTGCGGCGGGATGTTGGTGGCCATGCCGACCGCGATGCCCGCCGAGCCGTTGATCAGCAGGTTCGGGAACCGGGCCGGCAGAACCGTCGGCTCCTGGTTGCGGCCGTCGTAGTTGTCCGTGAAGTCGACGGTCTCCTCGTCGATGTCACGGACCATCTCCATGGACAGCGGCGCCATCTTGCACTCGGTGTAGCGCATGGCGGCCGCGGGGTCGTTGCCCGGAGAGCCGAAGTTGCCGTTGGAGTCCACCAGCGGCATCCGCATCGACCACGGCTGCGCGAGGCGGACCAGCGCGTCGTAGATCGAGGAGTCGCCGTGCGGGTGGTAGGTGCCCATGACGTCACCGACGACACGGGCGCACTTGTAGAAGCCCTTCTCGGGCCGGTAGCCGCCGTCGTACATGGCGTACAGGACGCGGCGGTGGACGGGCTTGAGGCCGTCCCGGACATCGGGCAGCGCGCGCGACACGATGACGGACATCGCGTAGTCGAGATACGAGCGCTGCATCTCCGTCTCGAGCCCGACGGGCTCGACGCGCAGGGTGATCTCGCCGCCTTCTTCAGGCGTGCTCGGAGTGTTCTCGTCGGCCATTGCTGGTGAAGATCCTTTCTGCTGCGGTCAGCTGAGACCGACTCAGATGTCGAGGAAGCGGACGTCCTTGGCATTGCGCTGGATGAACGCGCGGCGGGCCTCGACGTCCTCGCCCATGAGGACCGAGAACAGGTCGTCGGCCTGGGCGGCGTCGTCGAGCGTGACCTGGCCGAGGACCCGGTGCTCCTGGTCCATGGTCGTGATGCGCAGCTCCTCGGCGTTCATCTCGCCGAGGCCCTTGAAGCGCTGGACCGAGTCGTCGCGGATGCGCTTGCCGGCCTGCTTGCCCAGCTCGATCAGCGCGTCCCGCTCACGGTCCGAGTACGCGTACTCGAAGTCGTCCCGGCCCCACTTGATCTTGTACAGGGGGGGACGCGACAGGAACACGTGCCCGGCCTCGACCAGCGGCCGCATGAAGCGGAAGAGGAAGGTCAGCAGCAGGGTGTTGATGTGCTGGCCGTCGACGTCGGCGTCCGCCATCAGGATGATCTTGTGATAGCGGAGCTTCTCGATGTCGAAGTCCTCGTGGACCCCGGTGCCGAAGGCCGAGATCAGCGCCTGGATCTCCTGGTTCTGCAGGATCTTGTCGATCCGCGCCTTCTCGACGTTGAGGATCTTGCCTCGGATCGGGAGGATCGCCTGGTACTGCGGGTTGCGGCCGGACTTGGCCGAGCCGCCGGCGGAGTCACCCTCGACGATGAAGATCTCGCACTTGGTGGGGTCGTTCGACTGGCAGTCGGACAGCTTGCCCGGCAGGGACGCCGTCTCCAGGAGGCCCTTGCGGCGGGTGAGGTCGCGGGCCTTGCGGGCCGCCACGCGCGCGGTGGCCGCCTGGATGGACTTGCGGACGATGTCCGCGGCCTCGTTCGGGTTGCGGTCCAGCCAGTCGTTGAGGTGCTCGTAGACGGCCTTCTGGACGAAGGTCTTCGCCTCCGTGTTGCCCAGCTTGGTCTTGGTCTGGCCCTCGAACTGGGGCTCACTCAGCTTGACCGAGATGATCGCGGTCAGACCCTCGCGGATGTCGTCACCGGTGAGGTTGTCGTCCTTCTCACGCAGCAGCTTCTTGTCGCGCGCGTACTTGTTGATCAGCGAGGTCAGCGCCGCACGGAAGCCCTCCTCGTGCGTACCGCCCTCGTGGGTGTGGATGATGTTGGCGAAGGAGTACACGCCCTCGCTGTAGCCGCTGTTCCACTGCATCGCGACCTCGAGGGACAGGCTCTTGTCCTTGTCCTCGGCCTCGAGATCGATGACGGTGGGGTGCACCACGTCTCCCTTGCGGGAGTTCAGGTACTTCACGAAGTCGACGATGCCGCCCTCGTAGTGGTACGTGACGGTCTTGACCTCGGCCTTCTCGTCCGCACCCGCCTCGTCCGCACCGGCCGTGGCCTTCGCCGACTCGCGCTCATCAGTGAGTTTGATCGTCAAACCCTTGTTGAGGAACGCCATCTCCTGGAAACGCCGCGAGAGCGTCTCGAAGGAGTACTCGGTCGTCTCGAAGATGTCGCCGTCGGCCCAGAAGGTGACCGAGGTACCGGTCTCGTCGGTGACCTCGTGCTCGACGAGGGGGGCGGTCGGGACGCCCATCTTGTAGTCCTGCGTCCAGCGGCGTCCGTCGGTCTTGACCTCGACGGAGACCTTGCTCGACAGGGCGTTCACGACGGAGACGCCGACGCCGTGCAGACCACCGGAGACCGCGTAGCCGCCGCCACCGAACTTACCGCCCGCGTGCAGGACCGTCAGCACGACCTCAAGGGCCGGCTTCCCTTCGGAGGGGACGATGCCCACGGGGATGCCGCGGCCGTTGTCCACGACACGCACGCCGCCGTCGGCGAGGATCGTGATGTCGATCGTGTCCGCGTGGCCGGCCAGCGCCTCGTCGACGGAGTTGTCGACGACCTCGTACACGAGGTGGTGCAGTCCGCGCTCGCCGGTCGAGCCGATGTACATACCGGGTCGCTTGCGAACCGCGTCCAGACCCTCGAGGACGGTGATGGCGCTGGCGTCGTACGAGGCTGTGACCTCGCCGTTCGAGGTCGTGGCCTCGGCGTTGTCGCCGGCGTCGGTGGACGGGGTGTTCTCGTTGGGGTTGCCGGAATCGGCCACGAAGCGCCCTTTCTGGCACAGCACAAGCCAAGCTCGTCGGCGGGTTGCCGGAGCGGCTGCGGCACGTTGCGTTGGTAAGCCTTGATCAGCGTTGCTCAGCTTTTCCCGGACGGTCCCCGCAAGCGGGGCGGGATTAGCTTCCAGTCTACCGGTAGCGCCGACAGTGATGGGGGTTTGCCGGTACCTGAGTCCGCATGTGCCGCCCTGAACCGGTCTCTCCCGACTCCCCATATGTGGACCCGGGCTCAAAGAGGCTTACAGCGGCACTCAGCGCTTCCGGGTGTCAACCCTTGGCTACCGCGGAGTCAGGTCGGTGTTCGCAACCGCGTGCACTCCCGCGCAGGGGCCGCTCGATGTGGCCTCTGTCACCCGTAGGTGTCGCCGGGACCCGTGCTTCCAGGGGCGCGCAGGGGGCCGAAGCGGCGCGCGGGACCGCCGGGGCCCTGCACCTTGATCAGCCGCACCGTGCCGTGCCCGAGGTCCTGGTTCAGCCGCGCGACCACCTGCGGAGCGAGCAGCCGCAACTGGGTGGCCCAGGCGGTCGAGTCGCACTGCACGGTCAGCACCCGCTCGTCCTCGTCGTACTTCTGCGGGACGCAGTGCTTGGCCAGATCCTCGCCGACGATCTGCGGCCAGCGGCCCATCACACCGCCCACCGCGGCCGGGGTCTCCCAGCCGCGCTCGGTGAGCAGCCGGTTGATCGCGGCGCCGAGCGCCATCGGATCACGCCCGTCGGCGCGCGCGCCGGAACGCAGGCCGCCGCGCCGCGCCTGCTTCTTCTGCTGTGCCGCGTCCCCCCGCGCGCGTGCCTGCTCCTTCGCGGCGCGCAACGCCACGCGCGCGAGGTCGACGCCGGAGTGCTCGGGGGTCTTCTTGGAGGCCGTCTCCAGGCCCTTCTCCGGGGTTCCCTCGGAGGCGGCCGATCCGCCGGATGTGTTCTCCGTCATACCCGCTCCACCGTGCCCTCGGAGACGGCGTACCGCGTCCCCGTCAGTACGTCCGGTACGTCGTCGTCGACCGCGGCCGTCACGAGGACCTGCTCGCCGGGAGCGACGAGTTCCGCGAGGCGCTCTCTTCTGCGGCTGTCCAGTTCGGCGAAGACGTCGTCGAGGACCAGCACCGGTTCATTGCCCTCGGCCCTCAGAAGGTCGTACGAGGCCAGGCGCAGCGCCAGCGCGTACGACCAGGACTCGCCGTGGGAGGCGTATCCCTTGGCGGGCAGTTGACCGAGTTTGAGGACCACATCGTCCCGATGGGGTCCTACGAGGGTCACGCCCCGCTCGATCTCCTGCTTGCGGACCTCGGCGAGCGCCGCCATCACCTGCTCGTACAGGTCCTCGCGGGTGTGCGCCTCGCCGGGCGCGGACGGCTTGTACTCCAGGGCGACGGGTCCGCCGCCGGGGGCCAGCTGCTCGTACGCCTTGTCGGCCAGCGGCTGGATCGCGGCGACCAGGTCGAGCCGCTGGGCGAGCAGTTCGGCGCCCACGCGCGCGAGGTGCTGGTCCCACACGTCGAGCGTGGAGAGGTCCATGGTGCGGCCGCCGTGACGGCGGGCCAGCGCGGCCGACTTCAGGAGAGTGTTGCGCTGCTTGAGGACCCGCTCGTAGTCGGAGCGGACGCCCGCCATCCGCGGGGAGCGGGCCGTGATCAGTTCGTCGAGGAAGCGGCGCCGCTCACCGGGGTCACCCTTGATCAGCGCGAGATCCTCGGGCGCGAACAGCACGGTCCGCACGATGCCGAGCACGTCACGGGGTCTGACCTGCGAGGACCTGTTGATGCGGGCACGGTTGGCCTTGCCGGGGTTCAGCTCGAGCTCGACGAGCTGCTGGCGTTCGCCCTGACGGACATTGGCCCGGATGATCGCCCGGTCCGCGCCCATGCGCACCAGCGGCGCGTCGGAGGAGACGCGGTGGCTGCCGAGGGTCGCGAGATAGCCGACCGCCTCGACCAGATTCGTCTTGCCCTGTCCGTTGGGGCCCACGAACGCGGTGACGCCCGGGTCGAGCGGGACCTCGACCCGGGCGTACGAGCGGAAGTCGGCCAGCGACAGATGCGTGACGTGCATGGTCGTTCGCCGACCTCCCCCAGGGTTGTGGATCCACCGCCGCACGGCGTGTGGATCTGTGGATTACTTCGTCTCGACCGCGTGGCCGCCGAACTGGTTGCGCAGCGCCGCGACCATCTTCATCTGCGGCGAGTCCTCCTGCCGCGAAGCGAACCGCGCGAACAGCGACGCGGTGATCGCGGGCAGCGGCACCGCGTGGTCGATGGCGGCTTCCACGGTCCAGCGGCCCTCGCCGGAGTCCTGTGCGTAACCGCGCAGCTTCTCCAGGTGCTCGTCCTCGTCCAGGGCGTTCACCGCCAGGTCCAGCAGCCAGGAACGGATGACCGTGCCTTCCTGCCAGGAGCGGAAGACCTCTCGCACGTCGGTGACGGAGTGGACCTTCTCCAGGAGCTCCCAGCCCTCGGCGTAGGCCTGCATCATGGCGTACTCGATGCCGTTGTGGACCATCTTGGAGAAGTGGCCCGCGCCGACCTTGCCGGCGTGCACCGCGCCGAAGTCGCCCTCCGGCTTGAGTGCCTCGAAGATCGGCTGCACCTTGGCGATGTTCTCGGCGTCGCCGCCGTACATCAGCGCATAGCCGTTCTCCAGGCCCCAGACGCCGCCGGAGACGCCGCAGTCGACGAAACCGATGCCCTTGGCGGCCAGCTCCTCCGCGTGCTTCTCGTCGTCCGTCCAGCGGGAGTTGCCGCCGTCCACGACGACGTCACCGGGCTCCAGGAGCTCGCCGAGCTGGTCGACGGTGGACTGCGTGGCGGCACCGGCCGGGACCATCACCCAGACCACGCGCGGACCCTTGAGCTTGCCCACAAGCTCTTCCAGGCTGTGGACATCGGCGAGGTCCGGGTTGCGGTCGTATCCGATGACGGTGTGGCCTGCGCGGCGGATCCGCTCGCGCATGTTGCCGCCCATCTTGCCGAGGCCGACGAGACCGAGCTCCATCAGGTTGTTCCTTAGGTTTGCGACGTGGCGTGAGGGCACTTTCGTACCTGTGTCTGAGCCTAAACCCGGACGCTCACGCACACCTGTGGGCATAGCCGCTCAGGCGTACACCCCACCTGTGGAGGCGCCCGCCGGACGACCGGTCCGATCAGACCGACCGTCCGGCGGGCCCGTTGGGCTCACATCGCTCAGCCGCTCAGACGCACCGGCATGATCAGGTACTTGTAGGCCTCGTCCGCCTCGGCGTCCACGGCGGGCTTGCCGCTCAGCAGCGCGGGCTTCGTGGACGTCGTGAAGGAGAGCTGCGCCACCGGTGAGTCGATGGCGCTCAGGCCGTCAAGCAGGAACGTCGGGTTGAAGGCGATCGAGACGTCGTCGCCCTCCAACTGCGCGTCGACCCTTTCCACAGCCTGTGCGTCGTCGCTGGAGCCCGCCTCCAGGATCAGCACGCCCTGCTCGAAGCTCAGACGCACCGGGGTGTTGCGCTCGGCGACCAGGGCCACACGCTTGACGGCCTCCACGAAGGGGGCGGTCTCGATCACGGCGATGGAGTTGAACTCCGTCGGGAACAGCGAGCGGTACTTCGGCAGGTCGCCCTCCAGCAGGCGGGTGGTCGTACGCCGGCCCGCGCCCTCGAAGCCGATCAGGCCCTCGCCGGCGCCCGAGCCGGACAGCGCCAGGATCACGCTGTCGCCGCTCGTGAGGGCCTTGGCGGTGTCCAGGAGCGTCTTGGCGGGCACCAGGGCCACCGCGGACGCCTCGGGGTTCTCCGGCTTCCACAGGAACTCACGGACCGCGAAGCGGTAGCGGTCGGTGGAGGCCAGGGTGACCCTGTCGCCCTCGATCTCGATGCGCACGCCGGTGAGCACGGGCAGCGTGTCGTCACGGCCCGCCGCAATGGCCACCTGGGCGGCCGCCGAGGCGAAGACCTCACCGGGGACGGTGCCGGTCGCCGACGGCATCTGCGGCAGCGCCGGGTACTCCTCCACAGGCAGGGTGTGGAGTGTGAATCGCGAGGAGCCGCAGACCACGGTCGCCCGTACACCGTCTGTGGAAATCTCCACCGGCCTGTTGGGGAGGGCGCGGCAGATGTCCGCGAGCAGGCGGCCGGAGACGAGGACCGTGCCCTCCTCGTCGACCTCCGCGTCCACGGAGACGCGTGCCGAGACCTCGTAGTCGAAGCTGGAGAGGCTCAGGGAGCCCTCCTCGGCCTTCAGAAGGAGGCCGGCGAGCACAGGCGCCGGCGGACGGGCCGGGAGGCTGCGTGCCGCCCAGGCCACTGCCTCCGCGAGTACGTCGCGTTCCACCCGGATCTTCACCGTTGCCGCCTCCGTCTGTTGCCGGCGCTCTCGCCCTGCTGGCCTTCGTCGTCTGACTCGGTGTCGTTCAGCCCTGTGGCGGGAAGGACACCGGGGACCAGTCTGACGCACCGCGCTGACAGTCGGTGCCCCTCGGGGTCAAGTCGTGCCGAGCGGCACCTGAGCCTCCGAGGGCGAGTTGTGCACAGCCCCGTCTTCGAAACGATTCCCAGCCTCTATCTAGTTGGTCTTAGTAGTAGGGCCTGTGGAAACCGTGGATAACCGCGTTTTCGCAGGTCAGCCGGGATTTTTTGTCCACTGACCCTGTGGGCGGAGGCGGTGGACAACCGGGGGTCTCTGTGGACGACGAAAAGTTCTGCACACTCGATGCACAGCCTCGGGCCAGTTCTCCCCAGATCCGTCCCCAGCTTTACCCACGTTCCCCACAGGCCAATCCGGCACCTTGGTGTGACGCCTTTCACTCGACATAGTGATCGGGCGCGTCACGTTGCCGAACAGTGGACAGGGGTGTGGAGAAGCTGGGGACGGCTGGGGACAACCGGCTCCAGCCTGTGGGCCGTCGGTGGACAACTTCGTGCACACCCTGTGGATCTTTTCTTCGTCCACAGTCTGTGGAGAGTCTTCGTCCACGAATCCACAGGGGGTTGACCTGGTCTGATGGTCTTTCGACAGTGGCCCCTGTGGACACGATCGGGAAAACTTTGCGGTCCCCAGGGTGTGGACGCCAGAAAGTCACCGAATCTGTGGAGAGTGGCCGTAACCAGGCCCGTATTCGAACGCCCGATGTCGTTCCGGTAGCGGTGAAACGAGAGCCGACGGCCTCGGAACGGGTCTCAGAAGCTCTCTGAGGCCCCTTGGAACGGGTCTCAGCAGCCCTCGGAGGTCCCTCGGCGCGAGGTCCAGAACCTTCCGGGGCCCTCTCTGAGTGGCTGCCGGAAGGTTCTGGGACGGCTGCCGGAATCCCTCTCGGCGCGCATGCGAGCTCCGCGGGCCGGAACAGCGAAAGGCGCCCTCGGGACGTGTCCCGGGGCGCCCTCGGCGGCGTACCGCCGCGCCTGTCAGCCGTTCTTGATGCGGTTGGTGAGCTCGGTGACCTGGTTGTAGATGGAGCGGCGCTCGGCCATCAGCGCGCGGATCTTGCGGTCGGCGTGCATGACGGTCGTGTGGTCGCGGCCGCCGAACTGCGCGCCGATCTTCGGCAGCGAGAGATCGGTGAGCTCGCGGCACAGGTACATGGCGATCTGCCGCGCGGTCACCAGGACGCGACTGCGTGAGGACCCGCACAGGTCGTCCACCGTGAGGCCGAAGTAGTCCGCGGTGGCCGCCATGATCGCGGTCGCGGTGATCTCCGGCGCGGAGTCCTCGCCGCCCGGGATCAGGTCCTTCAGGACGATCTCCGTCAGCCCGAGATCCACCGGCTGCCGGTTGAGTGACGCGAACGCCGTCACCCGGATCAGCGCGCCCTCCAGCTCGCGGATGTTGCGCGAGATCCGGGACGCGATGAACTCGAGCACCTCCGGCGGAGCGTTGAGCTGCTCCTGTACCGCCTTCTTACGAAGGATGGCGATACGGGTCTCCAGCTCGGGCGGCTGGACGTCCGTGATCAGGCCCCACTCGAAACGGTTCCGCAGCCGGTCCTCCAGGGTCACCAGCTGCTTGGGCGGACGGTCGCTGGAGAGCACGATCTGCTTGTTCGCGTTGTGGAGCGTGTTGAAGGTGTGGAAGAACTCCTCCTGCGTCGACTCCTTGTCCGCCAGGAACTGGATGTCGTCGACGAGCAGGATGTCCATCTCGCGGTACCGCTTGCGGAAGCTGTCGCCCTTGCCGTCGCGGATGGAGTTGATGAACTCGTTGGTGAACTCCTCGGAGCTCACGTACCGCACACGCGTGCCCGGGTAGAGGCTGCGCGCGTAGTGCCCGATCGCGTGCAGCAAGTGTGTCTTGCCGAGACCCGACTCCCCATAGATGAAGAGGGGGTTGTACGCCTTCGCCGGCGCCTCCGCGACGGCGACCGCGGCGGCGTGCGCGAAGCGGTTGGAGGCGCCGATGACGAAGGTGTCGAAGAGGTACTTCGGGTTGAGGCGCGCGGTGGGCTCGCCCGGACCGGACGCCGGCGCGGGCTTCGCGCCCAGTGGGCCGGGCGCGCCACTGGAGGACGGCAGCGAGGAGCCGCCGCGATGCAGCGGCGCACCGCCCGAGGACGGCTCCTGGAGGTCTCGGCGGTCGGGGCGCTCGTATTCGGAGCGCGGCTGGTCGTAGTCCTGGCGCTGTTGCTCGTAGGGCGGGCGCTCCATCGACTGCGGCCGGTAGTCCTGTGAGGGCGAGGCATACGGGTCACGGTCGGGGAAGCCGAGGCGCTGCTGCTGCCAGCCGTAGTCGTCCTGGGCGTGCCGCGGCCAGGCGCCGGGCTCGGGGCGCTGGTAGTCCGGGTAGGCGGGGCGGGCGGTCGGCAGGTGGTCCGCGCGGGACGAGGGCAGCTGGTCGGAGCGGCCGGACGGCAGCTGGTCGCCGGGGGCGCCCGGGAGCTGGTCGGAGCGACCGCCTCGGTGATCACCCCGGTGGTCTTCGGCGCGGTGGCGGCCGTACCCCTCGTATCCGTCGCGGCGCTGTGCGTCATAGGGGTTGCGCTCGTCACGGCCCGGGGAGTCGTAGCCGCCCCGGTCTTCGCGGCTCTGGGAGTCGTAACCGTGGCGCTCGTCACGGCCCTGGCCGCCATAGCTGTTGCGGTCCTCGCCGCCCTGGCCGCCGTAGGGGTTTCGCTCGTCGCCGCCCTGACCGTCGTACGCGTCACGGCCCTGGCCCGATCCTGAGGGGAGCTCGTGCTCCTCGTACCGGGGCTGGGGGGCGGGCGGCGCCGGAGACTGGGGTTCCCCTGCCGAGTCGTCGACGGTGATCGCGATGCGGATCGGGCGGCCGCACTCGCGGCTCAGCGTGTCGCTGACGATCGGTGCGAGACGTCCTTCGAGGACGCCCTTCGCGAATTCGTTCGGAACCGCGAGCAGCGCGGTGTCCGCGACCAGCGCCAGCGGCTGGCAGCGCTTGATCCAGTGCTCGTCCTTCGCCTCCACACCCTGACCGCGGCCCTCACCGAGGAGCTGTTCCAGTACTCGTGGCCACACTGCGGCAAGATCGGCAGGTACGTCAGCCACAGGGCACGCTCTCTCATGGGTCCCACGAACGTGTGGTTCTGGGAACAGGTTGGGAAGTCAGTCGGGTGGGGCGGTGGGAACAAATCCGCTGGGGCGGTGGGAAGGGAACGAATCGGAGTTCAGCCACGGTAGTCAGGGCGACCGCTGCGGTTCAAGTTGTTGTCCCCAGCCTGTGGATAGTGTCTCCCGCCAGGAGCCGGTTTGACCGGATGGCGTAGCCGCGCGTACCGTGACCAGGTCGAGTTGTCGATGGCTGCTGCCGCCTGCCTCCGATGGGCACAGGTCACGTCGAGTGATCGGGAAGCGGTGCACTCGGGCGTAATTACGAGCTACCTCGTGGGCGCACGGTGACAGCCAAGGCGGCACCCCGCCACCACCGATTCTTTCTGGAGCCCCCGAGTGAGCAAGCGCACCTTCCAGCCGAACAACCGTCGTCGCGCCAAGACCCACGGCTTCCGCCTGCGGATGCGCACCCGTGCCGGCCGCGCGATTCTCGCGAACCGCCGTGGCAAGGGTCGCGCCAGCCTGTCCGCCTGATAACAACAGGTCATGATGTCGTGCTGCCTACCGAGCATCGGCTGAGGCGGCGCGAGGACTTCGCGACCGCGGTACGCCGAGGACGCCGGGCCGGACGCCCGCTCCTCGTCGTCCATCTACGTAGCGGTGCAACGGACCCGCACGCGCCTGGGGAGAGCGCTCCCCCGACGCGTGCGGGTTTCGTCGTGAGCAAGGCCGTGGGTGGAGCGGTTGTCCGCAACAAGGTGAAGCGCAGACTTCGCCATCTGATGCGTGACCGAGTCGCCCAGTTGCCCCCCGGTAGCCTGGTAGTCGTACGAGCGCTGCCCGGTGCGGGCGACGCCGACCATGAACAGCTGGCCCGAGACCTGGATGCCGCCCTTCAGCGGCTACTGGGAGGGGGCGCGCGATGAAGTACCCGCTGCTGGCTCTTATCAAGCTGTACCAGTGGACGATCAGCCCGCTGCTCGGGCCGGTGTGCAAGTACTACCCGTCGTGCTCCCACTACGGCTACCAAGCCATCGACCGGCACGGTGCGATCAAGGGAACGGCACTCACCGCCTGGCGCATCCTCCGGTGCAATCCGTGGTCGCTGGGCGGCGTGGACCATGTTCCGCCGCGCAAGCGTCCGCGGTGGCACGAAATGCTGCGTAACGCCTGGCGCGCACGCAAGGGCGGGAACTCCGCCGCCGAACCGGCCATTGAGGGTCATGGAATGTCCGACCATCCCTCGAGCCCGGCCGCCGAGACCCCGTCCCATGCTCAAGGAGCCTGATTAGTGGACACGATTGCCAGTCTTTTCAGCTTCATCACGACACCCGTTTCCTGGGTCATCGTCCAGTTCCACTCTGTGTACGGGAAGATCTTCGGTCCCGATACGGGCTGGGCCTGGGGCCTGTCCATCGTGTCCCTGGTGATCCTGATCCGTATCTGCCTGATCCCGCTCTTCGTGAAGCAGATCAAGGCCACCCGGGCCATGCAGACGCTGCAGCCCGAGATGAAGAAGATCCAGGAGCGCTACAAGAACGACAAGCAGCGCCAGTCCGAAGAGATGATGAAGCTGTACAAGGAGTCGGGCACCAACCCGCTCTCCTCGTGCCTTCCCATCCTGGCGCAGTCGCCGTTCTTCTTTGCTCTGTACCACGTGCTCAACGGCATCGCGACCGGCTCGACGATCGGTGTCATCAACGAATCGCTGCTGGCCAGCGCTCGTAAGGCGCACATCTTCGGCGCCCCGCTGGCCGCGAAGTTCACGGACGGCCAGGCCAAGGTCGAGGCGCTCGGTGCCTCGCTGACCGATGTCCGGGTCGTCACCGCGATCATGATCGTGATGATGTCGGCGTCGCAGTTCTACACGCAGCGCCAGCTGATGACGAAGAACGTCGACACCACGGTGAAGACGCCCTTCATGCAGCAGCAGAAGATGCTGATGTACGTCTTCCCGGTCATGTTCGCCGTCTTCGGCATCAACTTCCCGGTCGGTGTCCTCGTCTACTGGCTGACCACCAACGTGTGGACCATGGGCCAGCAGATGTACGTCATCCGCAACAACCCGACCCCGGGTTCCAAGGCTCAGGCCGCGTACCTCGAGCGCCTGCAGAAGCACGTCACGCACCACGAGAAGACGCGCAGCCGTGGTGAGAAGGCGATCGTCAAGGCGATCGTCTCCAAGGGCCGCGACCGCAACGAGTTCGAGCGCAAGTTCATCAACAGCCTGACCAAGGTGGGCCTGGTGGCCCAGGCCGACGGCACCGTGGTGAAGGGTCAGGCCGAGGTGGCTGTCGAGGCCGAGGACGGCACCACGACCATCTCCGGCGGCGCTCCCAAGCGTCAGCAGCCGAAGCGCCAGTCCAAGTCCCAGCGCCAGTCGGGCACGGCGGCCGGTGGGGCGAAGGCGGCGGGTGAGCCCGAGCCGAAGACCTCGCTGACCAAGTCCGACGAGCCGCAGGACGCCAAGCCCGCCCCCAAACCGGCAGGCGGCGGCAACACGCCGGGCACCGGTACCCGCAGCAAAGCCCAGTCCGGACAGCGCAAGGGTCCGCAGCGGCCCAAGTCCCCGTCCAAGAAGTAAGAAGGAGTCCATCCCGTGACGGAAGGCACCACCTCCGCCGCCGCTGAGGGCGACACCCTGACCCGCCTTGAGCAGGAAGGCGAGATCGCGGCGGACTACCTCGAGGGTCTGCTGGACATCGCCGATCTCGACGGCGACATCGACATGGACGTCGAGGCCGACCGCGCCGCTGTCTCGATCATCAGCGACGCCGGCAGCCGTGACCTGCAGAAGCTGGTCGGTCGCGACGGCGAGGTGCTCGAGGCCCTCCAGGAGCTCACGCGCCTGGCCGTTCACCGGGAAACCGGGGACCGCAGTCGTCTGATGCTGGACATCGCGGGCTACCGGGCCAAGAAGCGCGAGGAGCTCTCCGAGCTGGGCGCCAAGGCCGCGGCCGAGGTGAAGAGCTCCGGCGAGCCGGTGAAGATGAAGCCGATGACGCCCTTCGAGCGCAAGGTCGTCCACGACGCGGTCAAGGCCGCGGGTCTGCGCAGTGAGTCCGAGGGCGAGGAGCCGCAGCGCTTCGTCGTCGTGCTTCCCGCCTGATCGGTACGAAGGTTCCTTCGGCCCCGTCTGTTGAGCAGGCGGGGCCGAACTTTGTCAGCCTGATAGTCCCTCGTAGTTCCTGGTAATCCCTGATAGCCCTGGTGGTCAGCGCTCAGCGCGCTTATGCGGTACGGAAGGACGGTCCCCGTGACGGAGGCAGCGGAGCTTCCCCCTGCGCCCGAGCAGGCGCGCGAGGTATTCGGCGATCGCTTCGCAGACGCGGTCCGGTACGCGGAGCTGTTGGCCGAGACGGGGGTGCAGCGAGGGCTGATCGGCCCCCGCGAGGTGCCCCGGCTGTGGGAGCGGCACCTGCTGAACTGCGCGGTGCTCTCCGAGGTCGTGCCCGAGGGCGTGACCGTGTGCGACGTCGGCTCCGGCGCGGGGCTGCCCGGCATCCCGCTGGCCCTGGTCCGGGAAGACATCAAGATCACTCTGCTGGAACCGCTGCTGCGGCGGACCAACTTTCTCACCGAGGTCGTCGAGCTCCTCGGCCTCCACCATGTGACCGTCGTGCGTGGCCGGGCCGAGGAGGTCATGGGCAAGCTGCCGGCCGTCCACGTGGTGACGGCCCGGGCCGTCGCTCCACTGGACCGGCTGGCGACGTGGGGCATCCCCCTTCTCCGCCCGTACGGCGAGATGCTGGCTCTCAAGGGCGACACCGCTGAGGAGGAGCTGAAGAGCGCCGCGACGGCCCTCAGTAAGCTCGGCGCCGTGGAGACGTCCATCCTGCACGTCGGCGAGGGCATTGTGGACCCGCTGTCGACCGTGGTGCGGGTGGAGGTCGGGGAGAGCCCAGGCGGCGTGCGCTTCGCCGCGAAGAGGGCGAAGGCGGCCCGGACGGGGCGGACGCGCCGACGGCGCTGATCCCGAGCGCGAAATGGATCGTGGACTCCCGGTTCTGCAGGGTGGAGCCGGGAGTTCTTTGTCACTCTGACTGATCCGTCCTGACGACGAGCCGTACTCCACACAAGCTGCCAAACCTACGCATCTCGGAGTGTCGCGCCGCGATGGCCCCGGCCGCTAGGCATCGTGTTTCACGTGAAACGTCGCTCACTGCTGCACGGCATCATCAGTCGCGGCCGCGCCGCGGCCGAACCCCGCGACCGGAAGCCTCTCGGTTCACTCGCGGAGGGTGCGGAGTTGTCCACAGAGGTGGATTTCTCCACAGAAGAACGGGCCTCGCTGGTTCACGACCCCGAAGACATGGGAGGCTCTGTTCATTGCGAGCCTGAAGTCGAGGAGAGTGAATCCTTGCGGTCCGACGCCAACATCGCGGGACCGATGACCGATCCGGTCCCCGGTCCCCGTACCGAGTCGATGGGGGAGGATGTTTCACGTGAAACACCGCCCCCAATGGACGACACTCCTATTGGTCGTGCTGCCCAACTGGCGGTGGAGGCGCTGGGTCGCGCCGGTGAGGGCCTGCCACGGCCCGAACAGACCCGCGTCATGGTGGTCGCCAACCAGAAGGGTGGGGTGGGCAAGACCACGACCACGGTCAACCTTGCCGCCTCGCTTGCCCTGCATGGCGGCCGTGTCCTGGTGATCGACCTCGACCCTCAGGGCAACGCCTCCACCGCGCTGGGTATCGACCACCACGCCGAAGTGCCTTCCATCTACGACGTGCTGATCGACAGTAAACCGCTCTCCGAAGTCGTCCAGCCGGTCCCCGATGTCGAGGGCCTCTTCTGTGCGCCTGCCACGATCGATCTCGCCGGTGCGGAGATCGAGCTGGTGTCCCTCGTGGCACGGGAGAGCCGGCTGGAACGAGCGATTCAGGCGTACGAGCAGCCGCTGGACTACATCCTCATCGACTGCCCACCGTCGCTCGGCCTCCTCACGGTCAACGCGCTGGTCGCCGGTGCGGAGGTCCTCATTCCTATCCAGTGTGAGTACTACGCGCTGGAAGGCCTGGGCCAGCTTCTGCGTAACGTCGACCTGGTGCGAGGGCATCTCAACCCCAACCTCCATGTCTCGACGATCCTGCTCACCATGTACGACGGCCGGACGCGCCTCGCGTCCCAGGTCGCGGACGAGGTGCGCAGCCACTTCGGTGACGAGGTGCTGCGGACGAGCATTCCTCGCTCGGTCCGTATCTCCGAGGCCCCGAGCTACGGCCAGACGGTGCTGACCTACGATCCAGGGTCTAGCGGCGCCCTCTCGTATCTTGAGGCTGCACGAGAAATCGCCCTCCGCGGAGTCGGAGTGGCGTACGACGCGCAGAACGCCCATGTGGGCGTACAGAACAGTCAGAACATGGTGGAGGGGATCCAGTGAGTGAGCGACGACGAGGGCTGGGGCGGGGCCTCGGCGCACTGATCCCCGCGGCTCCGACAGAGAAGACGGTTCCCTCGCCGGCAGGCGGATCATCCGCCTCGTCGGCTGCTGTACCCGTGCTCACGGCGGAGCGCGGTGTGGCTGCGGCGAAGGTGACCACACTGCCGCCTGTTTCACATGAAACAGAGGAGTCGTCGGCGTTCGGAACCCCGGAGGTGGCCTCCGCGCCTGTCGGCGCTCACTTCGCTGAACTGCCCCTCGACTACATCACCCCCAACCCACGTCAGCCCCGTGAGGTGTTCGACGAGGATGCTCTTGCCGAGCTGGTTACCTCCATCAAGGAGGTCGGGCTTCTCCAGCCGGTCGTCGTGCGGCAGGTGGGTCCGGCACGCTACGAGCTCATCATGGGTGAGCGGCGCTTCCGTGCCTGCCGTGAGGCGGGGCTTGAGGCCATTCCTGCGATCGTGCGGGCCACGGAGGACGAAAAGCTTCTCCTGGACGCGCTGCTGGAGAACCTGCATCGGGCCCAGCTGAACCCGCTGGAAGAGGCGGCCGCCTACGACCAGCTGCTCCAGGACTTCAACTGCACGCACGACCAGCTGGCGGACCGTATCGGCCGCTCGCGCCCGCAGGTCTCCAACACCCTGCGGCTGCTGAAGCTCTCGCCCTCGGTTCAGCGTCGTGTCGCCGCCGGAGTGCTCTCCGCAGGTCATGCCCGGGCACTGCTCTCCGTCGCGGACTCGGAGGAACAGGACCGACTGGCCCACCGCATCGTGGCCGAGGGACTGTCGGTGCGGGCCGTCGAGGAGATCGTCACCCTCATGGGATCGCGCCCCCAGACCGCTTCGCGCTCCAAGGGACCGCGGGCCGGCACCCGGCTCTCCCCGGCGCTGAGCGATCTCGCCACCCGCCTCTCGGACCGCTTCGAGACCCGCGTGAAGGTCGACCTGGGGCAGAAGAAGGGAAAGATCACGGTCGAGTTCGCCTCGATGGACGACCTCGAGCGGATCCTCAGCTCTCTCGCCCCGGGTGAGGGAGGAGTTCTCCAGAGGAGCCTCCTGGACGACGACTCCGAGGACACAGAGGCCTGAGTCGCCCGGCGACGGGGCGGTCCCCGTGGCCGACCACAAGAGCGGGCCGTGTCCGGTGTGTACCGGAACACGGCCTGCTCTTTGCTTTCAGGCAGTATCGATGCAATCGCATCGTGGATACGATGCGATCAGGTATGGCGCATCCACCTGGCGGCACCTTCATCGGGGAGGCGGGGGCCATGCAAACCGTGAGCCGTACCGGACTCGTGACCGCGGGCCTGGGACTGGGGGCGGTCGGTGGCTTCATCGGCAGCCTGCTCAGGGAGCGAAGCGCTCTGACAGCCGCTCGCGACGCTGCGGGCGAAGGAAGCGAGGAACATCCTTCATGGGGCGCCGGCTCGTACCGCTCACGCTGGACAACCTTCCGGACCTTCCCAAGCGCTGTCGCGCGTGTGTCTTTTGGGAACTGGATCCCGTCAGTGGGGAAGCCGCGGTAAAGGCGGGAAGGCCCGAACTCGAGAAGGAGGCGTGGATCTCCGCCGTCCTGCTGGAGTGGGGATCCTGCGGCCGCGTCGTCTACGTGGACGACGTACCGGTGGGCTTCGTGCTGTACGCACCCCCCGCCTATGTACCCCGCTCCACGGCGTTCCCCACGAGCCCGGTCTCACCGGACGCCGTCCAGCTGATGACCGCCTTCATCATGCCGGGCTATCAGGGACAGGGACTCGGCCGGGTGATGGTCCAGACGGTCGCCAAGGATCTGCTGCGGCGAGGCTTCAAGGCGATCGAGGCTTTCGGGGACGCACGGTGGAAGGAACCGGCCTGTGTGCTCCCCGCCGACCATCTCCTCGCGGTCGGCTTCAAGACGGTACGCCCCCACCCCAGGTACCCCCGCCTGAGGCTGGAGCTGCGGACGACGCTCTCCTGGAAGGAAGATGTGGAGTTGGCTCTGGACCGCCTCCTGGGAGCGGTACAGAAGGAACCGGCGCTTCGTCCTCTGTAGCCGTGGTGCTGCCTGCCGACGCGCCCCCCTCCGTCACGCGAATGGGCCAGCCCTTCCGGGCTGGCCCATTCGCGTTTCACGTGAAACATCGCCGCCGTTGTAGGACGGCGCTTCCGGTCAGACGGTCTTCTCGGCGCCCTCGGTGATGAAGTCCTCCAGGTCGCGGACGATCGCGGCCTTCGGCTTCGCACCCACGATGGTCTTGGCGACCTCGCCACCCTGGTAGACGTTCAGGGTCGGGATGGACATGACCCCGTACTTGGCAGCAGTACCCGGGTTCTCATCGATGTTGAGCTTGACGACCTCGATCTGGTCGCCGTACTCCGCGGCGATCGCCTCGAGGGACGGCGCGATCTGGCGGCACGGACCGCACCAGGCGGCCCAGAAGTCCACCAGGACGGGCTTGTCGCTCTTGAGGACGTCCTGCTCGAAAGAGTCGTCGGTCACATTCTTCAGGGTGCCGGCCACGGCGGGCTCCTTAACTGGTTGGTGCGGTGGGGCGGACGGGGGTCAGACGGTGGCAGCCGCGGCGGTCTCGCTGTCCGCGAGGGCAGCGAGGTAGCGCTCGGCGTCGAGGGCGGCGGAGCAGCCGGTGCCGGCTGCGGTGATCGCCTGGCGGTACGTGTGGTCGACGACATCACCGGCGCCGAAGACACCGGTCAGGTTCGTCCGGGTCGAAGGCGCCTCGACCTCGAGGTAGCCCTCCTCGTCCAGATCGAGCTGGCCCTTGAAGAGCTCGGTGCGCGGGTCGTGGCCGATCGCGATGAACAGGCCGGTCACCCCCAGGTCGGAGATCTCACCGGTCTTGAGGTTGCGCAGCTTCAGGCCGGCAAGCTTGGGGTCGCCCTCGATCGAGGCGATCTCACTGTCCCAGACGAAGTTGATCTTCGGGTCGGCGAAGGCACGCTCCTGCATCGCCTTGGAGGCGCGCAGGGTGTCACGGCGGTGCACGATCGTCACGGACTTGGCGAAGCGGGAGAGGAAGGTGGCTTCCTCCATCGCGGTGTCGCCACCGCCGATCACGGCGATGTCCTGGTCCTTGAAGAAGAAGCCGTCACAGGTCGCGCACCACGAGACGCCGCGTCCGGAGAGGGCGTCCTCGTTGGGCAGACCGAGCTTGCGGTGCTGCGAGCCCGTCGTGACGATGACGGCCTTGGCACGGTGCACGGTGCCCGCGGTGTCCGTGACGGTCTTGATCTCGCTCGTCAGGTCGACGGCGACGACGTCGTCCGGGATCAGCTCAGCACCGAAGCGCTCGGCCTGGGCGCGCATGTTGTCCATGAGCTCGGGGCCCATGATGCCGTCCTGGAAACCGGGGAAGTTCTCCACCTCCGTGGTGTTCATCAGCGCACCACCGGCGGTGACGGCGCCTTCGAAGACCAGCGGCTTCAGCGACGCGCGCGCGGTGTAGAGCGCTGCCGTGTAGCCGGCAGGCCCGGATCCGATGATGATCACGTTACGGACGTCGCTCACGGCTTGATTCCTCGTCTCTGGAGACTGCTACGTACTACCGGTGGGAGCCTCTCTCAGAACTCTCACCCCACCCAACGGATCCTAAGGGGCTTGCATTCCCTGTGTGTCCGGGCACGCGGAGACGAGACACCGCACAGAGATGCCATGGGGTTACTGGGGAGGCGGCCGGTCGAGGCGGAGGCGCTCAGGAACGGGCGTACGAGTGCGTCAGCAGGAGCTTGCCAGGGGACGCCGAAGCCTGCTTTACGCACGCGGCTTCGACGATGTACGCCGTTACCTTCGTGCTGTCGGAGGCGTCCGGCACTACCACGAGATACACCGTCGTCCCCTTGTACGTGCCTTGTTGCGCCGCGAGGATCGCTGCGCTGCTCCCGGTCCCCTTCTGAATGCAGTCGGGGACCTGCACGGTCGGTGTGATCAAGGTGTCGACCCCGGCGGACCCGTTGCCCGCGTCGTTGGACTGGACTCCCCAGGGATGCTTCGGGCTGGCGGAGGGGGTGGTCGCGTTCCTGTTCTTCGCGAGGAGATCCGCCACCTGAGTCTTCAGCTCCCCCTCGGAAAAAGTGTCCTTCGCTCCCTGCTGCGTCACCGTCTGTGGGCTCTTGCCGGAGCCGTCGCCCAGCGACTGCACGAGGATCGCGCCCAGCCCGAGAGCGGCGGCCGTGAACACGGTGCCGAGAACGACCACCCTGCGGCGCCCACGGCGGCCCCGACGCGAGCGGCCGGGGCCGGTGGCAGCGTGGGGACGTCCCGAGGGACGGTCCGTCAGGGAAGCAGGGCTCGGTTCGCCCGAGGTGTGTGAAACACCGGCGACCGATGTTTCACGTGAAACACTCGCGCGGTCGTCCTCGGCCGCTTCGCGGTCGGGCGCCGTGGCACTCAGCAGAGCTTCCGCGGCAAGGGCGGCATCGATACGGCCGGCCACATCATCGGGCATGCGCGTGGGTCCCGGCAGAGTGCCGAGCAGCCCCCGGATCTCCTCCAGGGAGTCGTACACGTCGGCGCAGAGCACGCACTCGTCGAGGTGTCGCCGTACGTCCGCGGTGCGGGAAGCCGGGAGCAGCCCCTCGGAGAGGTCGGAGATCTCCGCGACATCCGGGTGCCCGGCCATATCCGTCGTGGATGTCACGCTCGCCCACCTCCGCCCTTCACAGCAGCTGAATCGCTTGGTCCTGCATCGCGTGGGCCTGCATCGTGCGGTCCCGCTGCCGGTGGGACGGATGCCCCCGACGTCCGGTTCCTTCCGCCGCCCGACTTGTTGCCGCCCCCGCCGCTTCCGTCGTCCGCACGGAGATGGGCGAGCAGCGGGAGCAGTCTGGCTCTGCCCCTTGCGCAACGGCTCTTCACCGTGCCGACGGGTACATCGAGGACGCGGGCTGCCTCCGCCACTGGGTAGCCCTGCATGTCCACCAGGACGAGAGCGGCGCGCTGGTCGGCCGGGAGCGTACTCAGTGCCGTCAGCAGCTCGCGGTGCAGATCGTTGCGCTCGGCCGGGGCGGAGGCGGACTCGTGCGGTTCGAGGAGCTGTTCCAGGCGTTCGGTGTCCTCGACGGGAGACGTCTTCCTGGACGCGGCTTTGCGGGCGCGGTCCAGACAGGCGTTCACCGTGATGCGGTGCAGCCAGGTCGTGACGGCCGACTGGCCGCGGAAGGTGTGAGCGGCCCGGTAGGCGGAGACCAGTGCGTCCTGGACGGCGTCAGCGGCCTCCTCGCGGTCTCCCAGCGTCCGCAGGGCGACTGCCCAGAGCCGGTCGCGATGACGCCGCACGATCTCGCCGAAGGCCTCGAGGTCGCCCGCTACGTGACGGGCGAGGAGGTCCTGATCGCTTGCGTCGCCGTATTCGGTTTCATCGGCCATCGGACCCCCCCTTCGTCGACGAACGTCAGCCGGTGAACTTCACGTCCGTGATGGCTTGCTTGTAGCCGGCGCCGCTGTACTGATCACCGGACGCGTAGGGCATTGCCGTGATCCAGAGCAGCACGTACTGGGTCTTCGCCTTCTTGCTGACCGTGATCTTCGCGCTGGTGCCGGTCGTCGTGATGGTCCCGATCTTCGTCATCGAATCCACCGACGTCGAGGGACTCATCGAGTCAGTCCCATAGAGGGTGATCGTCGTGTGATCACCGGGGTACCGGAGCCCTATCGAAGCCGCTGTGACGGTCTGCTGCGCACCGAGGTCGTAGACGATGCCGACGCCGGGCTTGAAGGCCGGCTTCATCTCCGGACCGTCCACGAAGCTCTTGCTCCGCCAATACGTCGAGCTGTCGCCGTCGTACGTCTTGTCCACGTCCCTGGGCGCCTGGGCGTCACCCTTCGCGACGTACTCCTGCGCGCCCTTGATGGCGATCGGCGCGGCCGGCTTGGTCTTGTCGGTGCCCTTGCCGTTGCCGTCCGTCGTCTTGGTCTTCTGCGTGTCGTCGGACTTCTTGTGGTCCATCAGGGCATCCGCGAGCTGCCAGCTGCCGAGGCCCAGGGCGGCGATCAGGAGGGCCGACACGGCCCACTTGAGGGCCTTGCCGGTGCGGCTCTGCAGCGGGGGCGGCGGGGCCGGTACGGGCTGCGTGGCGCCCATGTGGGGCGCGGGGCGGCCGTAGCCCTGCTGGTACGAGGTGCGCTGGTACTCCGGCGGGGCCGTGAACGTGGGCTCCGGCGGGCGGATGCGGGGCATCTCGGCGATCGCCTTCACCAGTTCCTCCGGCGTGGTGCACGGAGTCTCGTGGCGGGAGGCGGTCGCGCCGTCGTTGGCGAGCGCGCGCATGGCGAGCTCCGACAGGCCGCGGTGGACGCCGGCGCGTACCTGGTCGGGGGCGATCAGGCCGACCCCCTTGGGCAGCCCGGACAGACCGTAGGCGTCGTTGTCGTAGGGCCAGCGCTGGGTGAGCGTGGCGTAGAGGAGCGCCCCGATCGCCTCCGTGTCGGTGCGCTGCGGGGTGTCCGAGCTGATGCCGCGCAGCGCGGCATTCACGGCGAGCCCACGGATACGCCACTGGCCGGTCGAGGTGCGCAGCACGGCGCTGGGCGTCAGCCGCAGATGCGCGAGGCCCTCACGGTGCGCGGCGGCCATGGCCTGGGAGACCTGGCTGACCATCTGGTAGGCCTCGTGCACCTCCAGCGGGCCCGAGGCCAGCAGCGCGGTCAGCTCCGTGGCGTCCGGCAGCCATTCGTGCACTACATAGACGAGGTCGTTCTCCTCGACCGCGTCCAGGACCTGGACGAACCGGGGATCGCCCAGCAGGGCCGAGGAACGGGCCGCCGCCAGTACGGAGCGGGCCCGTGGATGGTCGGCGGGCAGGAGATGCACACCGACGGCGCGGCGGAGTTTCTCGTCCACCGCACGCCAACTGCTGAAACCGTCCAGACGGGTGACACACTCCTCGAGGCGGTAACGCCCGGCGAGTTTGTGACCACTGTGCAGTTCGGGCGGTGAGGCCTTTCCGGGACTCTCGGTCCCGCCGCTCCCCTGTGCCTCTTCGCTGTCCGTCTCCCGCTCCCGGTTCTGGGCCACCCCGTCGGACGTGGACTGGCCCGCCTTGGCGGTCAGCGGCTCGTCGCCGCTGTTGTCTGCCACGTCGACGGCAGCCGTGCTCCGTTCCGCCACCGTCGTTCCCGCCTCCCCATTCGTTGCGCGCTGTCCGACGCAGAAACCAATTGTGCCCACAGTCCGGCGCTATGCACGACACACGGCGACGGACGATGGTTGTGCGCGTACCCCCGCCTCAGCGCCCCAGGCGCCCGCGGACCATTCCGACCATTGAGTTGAGTTCTTCGATGCGCATCTTCCGCGCGGCGACGTAGAAGACGCCGAGCAGGGCGATGCCGCCCGCGAGGAGGGCTGCCAGGGATCCCCCGACGCCCTGTCCGAGGGTGTGGCCGATGCCGTAGCAGGCCGCGCCGCTCAGCAGGGCTGCGGGCACCGAGGCGATGCCGAGACGGGCGTACGTCCGCAGGACGCGATTGCCGTCCAGGTCCCCGCCGAGCCGCTTGCGCAGCCGGCTCCAGGCGACACCGACGCCGATCGCGTAGGCGAGACCGTATGAGGCCGCCATGCCTGCCACGGCCCAGCGGGAGGGCAGAGCGAAGTAGCAGAGTGCCGAGGCGCCGGCGTTGACGGCGGCCACGATGACCGTGTTGTAGAAGGGCGTGCGGGTGTCCTCGTACGCGTAGAAGGCACGCAGGACGACGTACTGCACGGAGTAGGGGATCAGGCCGAGGCCGAAGGCCATCAGCATGTAGCCCATGTTCGTGGCTTCGCTGGTGCCCGAGGAACCGAAGATCAGGGTGCACATCGGGATGCCGAGCGAGACGAAGCCGAAGGAGACGGGCACGATCGCCACGGCCGTGGTGCGCAGACCCTGGGAGATGTCGTCGCGGACGGCTCCGGCGTCGCCCTCGTGGGCCGAGCGTGCGAGGCGCGGCAGCAGGGCGGCCATCAGGGACACGGTGATGATGGCCTGTGGCAGGCCCCAGATGAGCTGGGCGTTGGCGTAGGCCGCGAAGCCGGTGCCGTCGACGGGTGAGTCCTTGCCGGCTGCGGTGGACAACTGCGAGACCACGATCGCGCCGGCCTGGTTGGCGAGGACGAAGAGCACGGTCCACTTGGCGAGCATCGCCGCCTTGCCCAGCCCGTGGCCCTTCCAGTCGAAGCGCAGTCGCAGTCGGAATCCGGTCTCCCGCAGGTACGGGATCATCGCGAGGGACTGGACGACGAGGCCGAGCAGAACACCGACGCCGAGGAGCCGCTCGCCCTCCGGCGGGATGGTCGTGACCTTCATGCCGGAGCTCGCCGCAGAGCCGTACACCCAGATGAACATGCCGAGCGTCACGATGATGACGATGTTGTTGAGGACCGGGGTCCACATCATCGCGCCGAACTTGCCGCGCGCGTTGAGGATCTGGCCCATCACCACGTGGATGCCCATGAAGAAGATCGAGGGCAGGAAGTAGCGGACGAAGGTGATGCCGACCTGGTTGGCCGCCGGGTCGCTGGCGACCGGGTTCGACAGCAGCCGGATCAGGAGAGGCGCGGCGAGGATGCCAAGCGCGGTCAGTGCGCCGAGGGCCACCATCACGACGGTGAGCAGCCGGTTGGCGTAGGCCTCGCCGCCGTCGTCGTCCTCCTTCATGGCACGCACGAGCTGCGGTACGAAGACGGAGTTGAGGCCACCGCCGACGGTCAGGATGTAGATCATCGTCGGAAGCTGGTACGCAACCTGGAAGGTGTCGCCGAGGAGGCCGACGCCGAGGGCCGAGACGATCAGCGCGGAGCGGATGAAGCCGGTGAGCCGGGACACCAGCGTGCCCGCCGCCATCACCGCGCTCGACTTCAGCAGGCCCGACGCGCGTCCGCCGGACTTCTTCGCGGCGGGCGCCGGTTCGGGCGCGGGGGTCTGCGGGGCGGCCGGAGCCGGCTCGTGGGCCGGCGACGGTACACCGGGCGCGGCGACGGACGTACGGGTGCCTGCCTGGCCCTGGTCGCGGAAGAGGTGGGCGAAGGCGTCAGGCTCGTGCTGCTGCTCGCCGGCCTGGGTCACGAGGTCGTCCACGCCGACGAACTGGGTCGTGCGGGCGTCCTCGCCGTAGGGGAGGTGCCGCGTCGGGCCCGCGGGCTCCGGCGGGGGCGTCTGGGCCCACACACGGGGGTCGGGGGTGTATTGCGAGGTGGGCGGCTGGGCGTAGAGCGGCTGCTGCGGGTAGTAGGAGCCCGGGGGCGGCGGGGGGTGTGCCGCCCGGTCGTAGAGCGCCTCGGTCACCGGATCCTGGGCGGCGAGGTCCTGCGCCCGGTACGGGTCCTGGGTGTAGGCGTCCTGGAAGTACATGTCCTGGTACTGCCCCTGCAGCTGCTGGGCGGGGTCGGCCGGTGGCCCCTCCGGGTACCCCTCGGGGTAGCCGGCGTCGGCCATGCCCCGGTCCGGGTAGCCCGAGCCGCCCGCGGCCTGGTCCGGGTAGCCCTCGGGGTAGCCCGAGTTGCCCGCGCCCTGGCCGCGGTCACCGTCGTACGGCGCGTTCATGGTTACCCCACCTCATCGTCCCCGGGCCCACCGGCCACGACATCGCTCAACGGTCCACTCTCTCACCCGTGCCGGACGGGTCGGTGCTTTCCGGTGCGGTGTCCGGTGTCGGGTCACTCGGGTGCTCCGGGTCGTCTGCCCCGGACTCCGTCGTGGACTCCCCGTCGGGACCGTCCTTGGAGCGCTCGGTGTCCTCAGTAGTGTCTACGGCGCCCTCGGCGTCCTTGTTCACGCCGTTCAGGGCCTCGGCCCCGCCCTCGGTGTCGGGGCTGTCCTCCTGCTCTTCCTCGGCCTGGCGGGCTGCCGCGCGCTTGCGCTGGGTGTACATCCGGAATCCGGCGAGCACGAGCAGCAGGACGCCACCGCCGATCACCAGCATCACCGTGGGAGTGATCTCGGTGACCTTCACTTCGAACTTGACGGGGGGACCGTACGCCTGGCCGTCGTCCGTGAACAACTGCGCGACGACCGTCACCGGACCGTTGGCCTTGGCGGAGGTGGTGAACTTCACCGACTGGCTGTGCTCGCCCGCGACCTGGATCGGCCGCTCGTCGAAGGCGTCGTCGCCGATCTTGAGCCGGGTCGGCTGCTGTGAGGTGAGACGCAGCACCAGGTGGTGGACGCCTTGTACGAGGTTGTTCTGCACCGTCACGGGGATCGTGGCGCTGCGGCCCGACAGCTTCGCGTCGGACTTGTCGATCAGCCTGACGAGACCGGTGAGGTCGTCGAGGTAGGACTCGACGCCTTCGCGGAAGGTCGCCGCCTGGTCGGCACGGCCGCGCCAGGACGTCGACATCCCCCGGTCTATGGCCCGACCGAAGGGGGTGACCACGCGGGACTTGTCGGTGAGGATGACCTTGAAGTTGTCGAGCATGCCCTGCGTGCGCTGGATCTGCTCGAAGGCCGACCGCGGCAGCTCCTGCTTGCGCAGCGAGGAGGGGTACGAGGACGCCGGGGGCACCTTCGTCGTGGCGCTCGGGTCCGGCTTGGCCTTGGCCGCCGCGGAGAGGTTCTGGGAGTCGGACCAGTTCCCGCCCTGGAGGGCCCTCACCGCCGTCGCCATGGTCTGGGCCTGGCTCACGGAAGGCGTGCGCTGCGGGGCGACGACGATGCTCCGCTGCCTGCTCGGCTCCTGCAGATCGACCATCAGGCTCTGGGCCAGGAATTCCTGCACGGCGAGCGTCGAGTTGTCGGCCTTCGCCATGTCGCCCTCGAACGCGGTCGACAGCCTGGAGTCCGCGACCACCGCCGTCGTGCCGCCCCCGATGGGGCGGGCGGCGGTGGGCGTGTAGGTCAGCCCGCCGGTCTCGCGCAGGCTGTCGCTGCGGGCGATCACCTTGTCGGCACCGGCGGAGGTGGCGACCTTGACGATCGACGGATCGACGGCGCCCTCGGCGGGCCAGGCGAAGTCCGTGTTCGGCTTCACATGGAGGATCGTCTGCACCGTGCTGGAGGCCACGTCCGTGGCGTCCTTGAGGTGGCTCAGGGAGCCCGTGACGTCCTTGCCGTTGTGCGCCAGCGACGCGAGGTCGGGGTCGGCGAAGGGGAGAGCGACGACTTCCTTTTCCTTGTCCGCGACGGTCTTCTCGAGCTTGTCGAGCCACGCCTTGGCGACGGCCTGGTTCTTGCCTGCCGTCGTGGTGTCGCCGTTCTTGATCTGGTAGCTGCGCGTCATGGCATCGACGGAGGCCAGCAGGTCCGGGTCGAGGACCCAGGTGACGTCGAGGTCGCTGCCCAGGGACAGGAGCTGGTCCAGGCGGCCGCCGGGGGAGATCTCCTTGGCCAGGTCGTCGTTCTGGAAGACGGGCGTCTGCTGCGCGTCCGAGCCGGTCTCCGCCCGCAGGTGGACCGTCGAGATCAGCGGCCAGAGGTACGTCGTCTTCGTCTTCGTGTCGGCGCCGGCGGGCTGCCAGGGCAGGAACGTCCGCTCGATGCCGAGCACCTGGTCCCACGGCTGCGCGGCGGTCTGGCCGGTGAGGGAGACGCCGAGCTGGTACACGCCGTCGGAGTCGAGGTTCAGGTCCTTGACGGGCACCGAGATGCTGAAGTGCTGCGAGACGCCCGCGGCGAGCTTGGAGAACTTCTCGACGTATTTGCCGCCGACCTCCAGGGGGTCCGGACCCAGCTGGAACCCGGTGCGCTGCTCCGCGTCGTCGATGGCGACCCGGCCCTGGAGGGTCGGGCCCACCCGGAGGCCCACGTGTGCGCCCGTGACCGTCTGCTTGCCCTTGTTGGTGACCGAACCGGAGACGGTGATCGTGTCGCCGTCCGTGGGCGCGCTGGGGGTCAGTGAGTCGAGGGAGACGTCCACCGTGCCGGACCCGGTGGCATCGGCCACAGCGGCCGTCTGAGCGGCGTGTGCGGCCGGGGAAGCGGGCAGCTGGAGCACGCCCGCCAGCAGGGGCGCACCGGCCAGCAGTGTGCCGGTGCGCCGCAGCCACCGGCGGGCAGGTGAGGGACTCATCCCCTGGAAGTCTGCCGCCTCGGCCACGCGCTCGCCCGTCCCTCGTCATTGTCAGTGGTCGTCGGAATGTGCGTCCACGCATGGTAACGATGCGCGCTGAGGGTAAGTGCCGCGGACCGCTTCACAAGATCAGGAGACAGGGTCGAGTGTCCTGTATGCGTAAGTATTGATCCCCCCATGAGAAGGGGATGGCTGTGCACGTTTTATGGAGGCGCCCGCGAGTGCCTCGGCCACGTACCCTTTTCTGTTGTGCCGAACGCCAACGAAGACAACCCCAGTGCCCTGAGTCAGGTGCAGCGCCGCGCGGTGAGTGAATTGCTGCGGGTGTCCCCTGTCGCCGACGACCTCGCCCGCCGTTTCCAGGAGGCGGGGTTCTCACTCGCCCTGGTCGGTGGCTCGGTCCGGGACGCGCTCCTTGGCCGGCTCGGCAATGATCTGGACTTCACGACCGACGCTCGCCCGGATGACGTACTGAAGATCATGCGGCCCTGGGCGGATGCCGTCTGGGAGGTCGGGATCGCCTTCGGCACCGTCGGCGCGCAGAAGGAAGCTCGCGTGGACGACGTGCAGCAGTCCTTCCAGATCGAGATCACGACGTACCGCTCCGAGGCGTACGACCGGACCTCGCGCAAGCCCGAGGTGTCCTACGGCGACTCGATCGAGGAAGATCTCGTGCGCCGTGACTTCACCGTGAACGCGATGGCCGTGGCGCTGCCGGAGAAGGCGTTCATCGATCCGTACGGCGGTCTGGACGATCTGTCCGCGCGGGCGCTGCGCACTCCGGGTACGCCCGAGGAGTCCTTCTCCGACGATCCGCTGCGGATGATGCGGGCCGCGCGGTTCGCCGCGCAGCTCGACTTCGAGGTGGCCCCCGACGTCGTCGCCGCGATGACGGACATGGCCGGGCGCATCGAGATCGTCTCGGCGGAGCGGGTGCGGGACGAGCTGAACAAGCTGATCCTCTCCGCTCACCCGCGCAAGGGTCTGACGCTGCTCGTGGACACCGGTCTCGCCGACCATGTGCTGCCGGAGCTTCCCGCGCTGCGGCTGGAGCGTGATGAGCACCACCGGCACAAGGACGTCTACGACCACACGCTGATCGTCCTGGAACAGGCCATGGCGCTCGAAGAGAATGGTCCGGACCTGACGCTCCGGCTCGCCGCGCTGCTTCACGACATCGGCAAGCCGAGGACGCGGCGCTTCGAGAAGGACGGGCGGGTCTCCTTCCATCACCACGAGATGGTGGGCGCGAAGATGACCAAGAAGCGGATGACGGCGCTCAAGTACTCGAACGACCTCGTGAAGGACGTCTCGCGTCTGGTCGAACTTCATCTGCGTTTTCATGGATACGGCACCGGCGAGTGGACGGACTCCGCGGTCCGTCGCTATGTACGTGACGCGGGTCCGCTCCTCGACCGCCTCCACAAGCTGACCCGCTCCGACTGCACTACGCGCAACAAGCGCAAGGCGACAGCGCTCTCTCAGGCGTATGACGGCCTGGAGAAGCGCATCGCCGAGCTCCAGGAGCAGGAGGAACTGGACGCGATCCGTCCCGACCTCGACGGCAACCAGATCATGGAGATCCTGGGCGTCGGCCCCGGCCCGGCGATCGGCCAGGCGTACAAGTACATGCTGGAGCTGAGGCTGGAGAACGGGCCGATGGAGCACGACGCGGCCGTGACGGCACTCAAGGAGTGGTGGGCCGAGCAGGGCTGAGGCTCACAGAACGGGCCGTGGGGGGTCATGTTTCACGTGAAACATGACCCCGGGGTCTGTACCGGAGAACGCCGAGGGGCGGTGTTTCACGTGAAACACCGCCCCTTCGAGCATGGCTGAGCCGCTTACTTGGCGGAGTATTCCGACAGGCAGAGGGTGAAGTCGTCCTTACCGGTCTCGGTGTACTCGGCGTACTTGGTCCGGTCGCAGCCGGAGTTGTCGCTCTTCTTCTCGGCGACCTTGTACTTGGCCTTGGAGCTGGTGCAGTCCACGACCTTGAGGCCGGGGTCCGTGGAGTTGTTCGGGTTGCTGATGCTCATGCAGTCGCCGACCTTGGCGGTGTCGGGGTCGTGGCGGCTCGTTATGTAGCCGATGCCCGCAGCTACGAGGGCACAGACCACGACGACGATGCGCAGGTACCACTTGACGCCGCGCTTCGGCCGCTGCGGTGCGACCGGAGCGTAGGGAATCGTTCCCTGCTGCGGGAAGCCGGGCTGGCCGGGCTGCTGGGGGTACCCCGGCTGCTGCGGGTAACCCTGTGGCGGCTGCTGTCCGTAGGGCGCCTGCCCCTGCGGCGGCGGTCCGTACGGAGCCTGGCCCTGGGGCGGCTGTCCGTAGGGCTGCTGGCCCTGGGCGAACGGGTTCTGGCCCTGGGGCGGCGGAGTAGTCACTTAGGGGTCCCCCTGGAACGTAAGCGCGTGGCGTGAATAAGACGCACGTAAGTTATCGGGACCGACTGACAACGCAGTAGCCCAGAGAGGCTCTGTGGCCCTGATGTGACACTTACTGCATCTCAAAGCGGGCCATAGCAACAGCAATTGCCGCGTAGAGCGCGGCCAGCGTGACGACGAGGAGAGCTGAACGCCCGTCAGGAGGCAGCATCAGGGCGGCTACTGCGGCCGCGCCGACGAAGGCGACGTTGAACAGGACGTCGTAGACGGAGAAGATCCGGCCGCGGTAGCCGTCGTCGACCGAGGACTGCACGATCGTGTCGGTGGCGATCTTCGCGCCCTGTGTGGTCAGGCCGAGAACGAAGGCGGCGGCCAGCATGGGCGCCGCCTCGAAGGGGAGGCCGAGCGCGGGTTCCAGGACCGCCGCTGTGGCCGCGCACGCGGCGATCCAGCCGCCGGGGCCCAGTCGTCCCACCGCCCAAGGCGTCACCACGGCCGCGACGAAGAAGCCCGCCCCGGAGATGCCCACCGCCAGGCCCAGCAGGGCGATCCCGCCGTCGGAGCCGGACGACCAGGCGTACCGGCACAGCATCAGCACCATGACGGTGAGGGCGCCGTAACAGAAGCGCATCAGGGTCATCGACAGGAGCGCCCAGGCCGCCTCCCGCCGCGCGGGCTCGGCGAGATGGCGCACACCGGCCGCGAGGCCGCGCGCGGTGCCGGTGAGCGCCGTGCGCAAGCTCGGATGCACCAACTCCTGGTCGGGGCCGAGCAGTTCCGGTGCCATGCGCAGTGAGGCGAGTGCCGCGCACAGGTAGAGGGCCGCGCCGAGAAGGACGACCGCCGCGTCCGAGTCCGAGGCGACCAGTCGTACGACGAACGCGAGACCGCCGCCCGCGGTCGCGGCGAGTGTTCCGGCGGTGGGCGACAGGGCGTTGGCCATGACCAGTCGGTGGGAGTCGACGACGCGGGGCAGGGCGGCCGAGAGCCCTGCGAGGACGAACCGGTTGACCGCGGTGACGCACAGCGCGGAGGCGTAGAAGAGCCAGTCGGGGACCTGGCTCAGCATCAGCACGGCCGTCACACAGGCCAGCGCGGTCCGCAGCAGATTGCCGTACAGGAGGACCTGGCGCCGCCGCCAGCGGTCCAGCAGGACTCCGGCGAAAGGGCCGACCAGGGAGTACGGCAGGAGCAGTACCGCCATCGCGGAGGCGATCGAGGCCGCTGAGGTCTGCTTCTCCGGTGAGAAGACGACGTACGTGGCGAGCGCGACCTGGTAGACGCCGTCGGCGCCCTGGGACAGCAACCGGACACCGAGCAGGCGTCTGAAGCCCTGGAAGTGCAGGAGGACGCGCAGGTCACGCACGACAGCCATGGGGCACAGCCTCACATACGAGGAGGGTCCCCGAGTCAAAGACCCAGGGACCCTCGACGGGCAGGAGCGAAAAGCCCCTCGGCGCTCCGCGCCGTGTCTCGCCGGCGCTCGGAGGCCTGTCTCGTTAGCGCTCGACCTCGCCCTTGATGAACTTCTCGACGTTGGCGAAGGCCTCGTCGTCGAAGTACTGGACCGGCGGGGACTTCATGAAGTACGAGGACGCCGACAGGATCGGGCCGCCGATGCCGCGGTCCTTGGCGATCTTCGCGGCGCGCAGGGCGTCGATGATGACACCCGCGGAGTTCGGGGAGTCCCAGACCTCGAGCTTGTACTCCAGGTTCAGCGGGACGTCACCGAAGGCGCGGCCCTCGAGACGGACGTACGCCCACTTGCGGTCGTCGAGCCAGGCCACGTAGTCCGAGGGACCGATGTGGACGTTCTTCTCGCCCAGGTCGCGGTCGGGGATCTGCGAGGTGACGGCCTGCGTCTTCGAGATCTTCTTCGACTCGAGGCGGTCGCGCTCCAGCATGTTCTTGAAGTCCATGTTGCCGCCCACGTTGAGCTGCATCGTGCGCTCAAGACGGACACCGCGGTCCTCGAACAGCTTCGCCATCACACGGTGCGTGATGGTGGCGCCGACCTGCGACTTGATGTCGTCGCCGACGATCGGGACGCCCGCCTCGGTGAACTTGTCCGCCCACTCCTTGGTGCCGGCGATGAAGACCGGGAGAGCGTTGACGAAGGCGACCTTGGCGTCGATGGCGCACTGGGCGTAGAACTTCGCCGCGTCCTCGGAACCGACGGGCAGGTAGCAGACGAGGACGTCGACCTGCTTGTCCTTGAGGATCTGGACGACGTCGACCGGCGTCTCGGCGGACTCCTCGATGGTCATGCGGTAGTACTTGCCGAGACCGTCGAGGGTGTGGCCGCGCTGGACCGTGACGCCCTTGTTCGGGACGTCGCAGATCTTGATGGTGTTGTTCTCGCTGGCACCGATGGCGTCGGAGAGGTCGAGGCCGACCTTCTTCGCGTCGACGTCGAAGGCGGCGACGAACTCGACGTCACCGACGTGGTAGTCGCCGAACTGGACGTGCATCAGACCCGGGACCTTGGCCGCCGGGTCGGCGTCCTTGTAGTACTCGACGCCCTGCACCAGCGAGGCGGCGCAGTTGCCCACGCCGACGATGGCTACGCGAACCGAACCCATTCCGGTTGCTCCCTGTGTGTACGAGGTGAAGCCCCGACTGGACCTCACGTGGTGGTGTCGTCGGACGGATCCGGCCGGGACTGGTCCCGGTGCCGGGGCAGGCCGCCCGTCTCTCCAGATGTGCTGTTCTGCTGAGCGGAGCCTTCGAAGGCGCCCGGGGAGCTGCCTTCGGGGACACCTCGGGAGGTGCCTTCGGAGGCGGAATCCTTGACGTCCCGTCCCGCTCGCTCGCTCTCGATGAGCTCGTTCAGCCAGCGCACTTCGCGCTCCACGGACTCCATTCCGTGGCGCTGGAGCTCAAGGGTGTAGTCGTCGAGGCGCTCCCTGGTACGTGCCAGAGAGGCACGCATCTTCTCCAGGCGCTCCTCGAGCCGACTGCGGCGGCCCTCCAGTACGCGCATGCGCACGTCGCGTGACGTCTGCCCGAAGAACGCGAACCGAGCCGCGAAGTGCTCGTCCTCGTACGCGTCGGGTCCCGTCTGCGAGAGCAGCTCCTCGAAGTGCTCTTTACCTTCTGCCGTCAACCGATAGACGATCTTGGCGCGGCGCCCCGCGAGCGGAGCGGCGAGGGCGTCCTCGGTGGTGCTCCCCGATTCCTCGATCAACCAGCCGCTCGCGACCAGCGTCTTGAGGCAGGGGTAGAGCGTCCCGTAGCTGAACGCACGGAACACACCCAGTGACGTATTGAGTCGTTTGCGCAGCTCGTAGCCGTGCATCGGAGACTCGCGAAGCAGGCCGAGGACGGCGAACTCGAGGATCCCGGAACGCCGGCTCATATCGCCTCCTCGCTGTCGCGGCCTCCTCGGCACGTTCTTTATGCCGAGCTGATGTATCGACTCGATACATCAGCACGATAGATCGGCCGTCCGTCTGCGACAAGGGGGGCCATGGTGAACGGCGTCACATCACCGATTCATACGAAGCAAGTTGCCTGATTTGGGGTGAACTTCAGAGATAGGGGGGTTTTGACGGTGCGTAGTCTGTGCGCCATGCAAAACCACCGGGAACCGAGTGACGCCTGAGGGCGTCCTCGTCCCTGGTGCAGTACGGGTGAATGCGCAAACGACCGCATCCGTACTTCGGGGGGACCGGAAACCAGCTGCCGTTTCCAGGCGCGCACGGGTGCGCCTGCCCGAGGAGTAATCGTTCGATGAGCGAGCACCGTCGCAAACCGTCGCAGCCACAGGGCGGCGGACGTGCCGCGGCCCGACGCGGCCAGACCGGCCCGTCCTCCGGCCGCCGTGCGGCACCGCGAGGCGCCACCGGGTCCCCTTCCGACTCCTATGAGTCGGGAGGTGAGGAGGAGCGCCCGTACACCGGCCGCGCCGAGGCCCGGCGTGCGGCCCAGAGAAGCAGCGGTGGCGGCCGGCGCAGAGGCGCCGACGCCACAGGGCCCGGCGGCCGCCGCGGCGGTCCTGACGGACCCGGGCGCGCGCGGGCCTCTGGGCCTGTAAAGAAGCGTTTCATCGACTACCCGCGCGCGGGCAAGTCCGGGGCCCGGCGTTGGATGCCCTCCTGGAAGCTGGTGACGGGACTGTTCATCGGCTTCTGCGGGAGCCTGGTGGCCGTGGCCGGTATCGGGTACGCGATGGTGAGTGTCCCGAACATCGCGGATACCGCCACGGCGCAGAACAACGTCTACTACTGGGCGGACGGCAGCCAGATGGTCGCCACCGGTGGTGAGACGAACCGCCAGATCATCAACTACGAGCAGATTCCCCCGGCGATGCGGTACGCCGTCATCTCACAGGAGAACAAGACCTTTGAGACCGACAGCGGCGTCGACCCGAGGGGTATTGCGCGCGCCTTCTTGAATATGGCCAAGGGCGGCCAGACGCAGGGTGGCTCCACCATCACCCAGCAGTACGTCAAGAACGCGATGCTGGACGACCAGTCGCAGACGATCTCCCGGAAGTTCAAGGAGATCTTCGTCGCGATCAAGGTTGGCGCCACGGTCGACAAGAAAAAGATCATGGCTGGCTACCTGAACTCCGCGTACTACGGTCGCGGGGCCTACGGGATCCAGGCGGCCGCGCGCGCGTACTTCAACAAGGACGCCGAGTACCTCGACCCGAGCCAGTGCGCCTTCCTGGCGGCGATGCTCAAGGGCGCCACGTACTACGACCCGGCGGGTGCAACATCGCTCGACGCTGCCGCCACTCCCGAGGCCAACACGAGGCGGGCCACGGCCCAGTGGTCGGACACTCTGAACAAAGAGGTCAAGTACGGCCACCTGAGCGCCACGGAGCGGGCCAAGTACAAGACGCTCCCCAAGGCTCAGAACCCGCGGTCGAACACTCGACTCAGCGGCCAGATCGGCTATCTCGTCGATCTCGCCAAGGCGTACGTCATCAACAACACCAAGATCACCGCGAACCAACTTCAGCGGGGCGGCTACTCGATCAAAACGACCTTCGACAAGAAGAAGGTCAATGCGCTCGAAAAGGCCGTGGAGGAAGTCCGCAAGAAGAAGATAGACCCCAAGTTGCGGCCGAAGACGGACACGTACGTCCAGTTCGGCGGGGCCTCCGTCGACCCATCCACGGGCGCGATCAAGGCCATCTACGGCGGTGAGGACGCGACCAAGCACTTCACGAACAACGCCGACCAGACCGGTGCCCAGGTGGGTTCGACGTTCAAGCCGTTCGTGCTCGCGGCCGCCATGCAGTGGGGTGTGAAGGATCCCGACCTGGGGCCGTCGCAGTCGCAGGACGAACGCACGGTGGTCTCTCCGAAGAGCCTGTACAGCGGCAAGAACAAGCTCAAGATCAAGAACTACGATCACTCCGTCTGGACCGACAAGGACGGCAAGGAGTGGCTCCAGACCAACGACGGAAACGAGTCGTACAACCCGCCGAGTTACAAGATCGATCTCCGCGAGGCGATGAGGGAGTCCGTGAACTCCGCCTACGTGCAACTCGGTATGGACGTGGGCCTGGACAAGGTCGAGCAGGCCGTGCTGAACGCGGGCATCCTCAAGACCAGTCTGGCGAGCTCCAACTTTCCCTCGTTCTCCATTGGTACCTCCGACCCCAGTGCGATCCGTATGGCCGGCGCGTACGCCACCTTCGCGGACAGCGGCCAGCAGCACGATCCGTACTCGGTCGAGAAGATCACCAGCAAGGACGGCACGGTGTTCGAGCACAGTAGTGTCGCCAAGGCGAAGGACGCCTTCTCTTCGCAGGTCGCGGACAACGTCACCGACGTGCTGAAGACGGTTGTCGATAAGGGAACCGGCACCGCCGCCCAGCTGACAGGCCGTGAGGTGGCCGGCAAGACCGGTACGACCGACGGCAACAAGTCGGCGTGGTTCGTCGGATACACCCCGCAGTTGTCGACCTCGATCGGCATGTACCGCTTGGACGACGACGCGTCCAACAAGAGCCGCACGTTCCTGGAGATGTACGGCACGGGCGGCGAGAAGAAGATCCACGGCGCCTCGTTCCCGGCTCAGATCTGGCACGACTACATGGAGCAGGCGCTCAAGGGCACGAAGGCGGAGCCCTTCCCGACGCCCGAGCCCATCGGAAAGGTCCTCAACGACACCCCGAGTCCGTCCGCGATCCCGTCGACCACACCGTCGCCGTCGGCGAGCCCGACGCCGAGTACCTCGCCCAGCCCGTCCCTCAGCAGCTCTCCCACGGCCTCGCCGACCGACACCTGCGGCAACTTCGGTTGGAACTGTGGGAACAACGGCGGGACGAACGCGGGGAGCACCGGCGGTGCGACCGGAACCACCTCACCCACACCGACGGTGACCAATACCAGCGGGAACACCAGAGGTAATAGCAACGGCGGCATCTTCGCCGGACAGAATGGCGGATAGATAGACGCGAAGCCCGATGAACAGGGGCCGTCAGCTGTGGCTGACGGCCCCTGTTCTGTGCGTGCGGGTCGAACGTTCTGCGCGTGCGGGTCGAAATGCGCAGCCGCGCCTCGCTCACCCGGCGGCATCGTGGGCGCCGGACGGTAAGAGCTTCACTGCCCCTGCGGCCATTCTCAGACGCGTACGGCAGGATGTGCGCCATGCCCAGTGCAGAGACGACGCGAACGAGCGTGCGCGAGCCGGAGCCGGTGCGGCCGACCAAGGACGACGAGGTCGCCGCGGCCGGAAGTGAGCTGATCGGCGGCCCCATCGGACGGAGAGCGCTGCTGGGGGCGTCCTGGTGGACCCCGGTACGGGTGATCGCGCTCGTCGCGATCGGCATGTTCGCCCTCGGTATGGTGCAGAAACTGCCCTGCTACGACAGCGGCTGGTTCTTCGGGGCCAGCACGCAGTACACGCACGCGTGCTACTCGGACATCCCGCACCTCTACCAGGGACGCGGTTTCGCCGACGGGCTCGTGCCGTACTTCGACAAGCTCCCCGGCGACATGGACTACCTCGAGTATCCGGTCCTGACCGGTCTGTTCATGGAGGTCGCGGCCTGGCTCACGCCGGGCGGCGGCAGCATCCAGCACCAGGAGCAGATCTACTGGATGGTCAACGCCGGGATGCTCATGGTGTGCGCGGCGGTCATCGCCGTATGCACCGCGCGCACCCACCGCCTGCGCCCCTGGGACGGCCTCCTGGTCGCCCTCGCGCCCGCCTTCGCGCTCACGGCCACCATCAACTGGGACCTCCTCGCGGTGGCCCTGCTGGCCGCCGCGATGCTCATGTGGTCGCGTGGCCGCTCCCTCGCCTTCGGCATCCTGCTCGGGCTCGCCACGGCCGCCAAGTTCTACCCGTTCCTGCTCATGGGACCGCTGCTCGTGCTGTGCTGGCGGGCGGGCAAGTGGCGGGAGTTCGGGAACGCGCTCATGGGCGCGGTCGGAGCCTGGCTCGTGGTGAACCTTCCCGTGATGTACCTCGCGCCGGAAGGCTGGGCGAAGTTCTACAGCTTCAGCCAGACCAGGGGGATCGACTTCGGTTCGGTCTTCCTGTTCATCTCCACCTGGTGGAAGGTCCCGATCAGCTATCAGACGGCGAACGCGTGGGCGCTGGTCATGATGCTGCTCGTCTGCGTGGCCATGGCCGTGCTCGCGCTCACCGCCCCGCGCCGCCCCCGCTTCGCCCAGCTGGCCTTCCTGATCGTCGCGGCCTTCATCCTCACCAACAAGGTCTACTCGCCCCAGTACGTGCTGTGGCTGATCCCCCTGGCCGCGCTGGCCCGGCCGAAGTGGCGGGACTTCCTGATCTGGCAGGCGTGCGAGGTCGCGTACTTCCTGGGGATCTGGATGTACCTCGCGTACACGACCAGTGGGGAGGCCCACAAGGGCCTCTCCTCCCACGGGTACCAGTTCGCGATCGCCGCGCACCTCGTGGGCACGCTGTACCTGTGCGCCGTGGTCGTACGCGACATCCTCATGCCGGAGCGGGACGTCGTGCGCAGGGCGGGCGAGGACGATCCCTCGGGAGGCGTCCTGAACGGCGCGGAGGACGTCTTCGTGCTCGGCGCGGCGGCCCATCCACCGCGGCACGCGGCCCACTTCGAGGGGCCCCAGGTGGAATGGGGCGGCAACGGCGGAGGGCCGGCCCCGGAGGACAGTTCGCTCTGAGCGAACAGAGCTCGGCCCGGCTCCGACGGGCAACGCGAAAGGCCGTACACGGTGTGTGTGTACGGCCTTTCGCGTTGTGTCCCCAGGGGCAGGAGCGCGGGCAGGTGCTCGTTTGCCGGGATCAGCGTTCCACGATGCGGTCGAACTGCGTGGTGGTGTGCCGCAGATGGGCCACCAGCTCGTCGCCGACCTGAGGCTCCGTGGCGTCCGACGGTACGAAGAGGATCGACACCTGCATGTGCGGCGGCTCGGCGAACCAGCGCTGCTTGCCGGCCCAGACGAACGGAGAAAGGTTCCGGTTGACCGTCGCCAGGCCGGCCCGGGCGACGCCCTTGGCGCGCGGCATGACGCCGTGCAGAGCCTTCGGGGCCTCCAGGCCCACTCCGTGCGACGTACCGCCCGCCACGACGACCAGCCAGCCGTCGGAGGCCGTCTTCTGCTGCCGGTAGCCGAAGCGGTCGCCCTTGGAGACACGGGTGACGTCCAGGACGGCTCCGCGGTACTCGGTCGCCTCGTGGTCCCCCAGCCACAGCCGGGTGCCGATACGGGCGCGGAAGCGGGTCTGCGGGAACTGCTGCTGCAGCCGCGCGAGCTCATCGGCCTTGAGGTGGCTGACGAACATCGTGTGCAGCGGCAGCCGGGCCGCGCGCAGACGGTCCATCCAGCCGATGACCTCCTCGACGGCGTCCGACCCGTCGGTGCGGTCCAGCGGCAGGTGGATGGCGAAGCCCTCCAGTCGGACGTTCTCTATGGCGGAGTGCAGATGCGGCAGATCCTGCTCGCTGACACCGTGCCGCTTCATCGAGGACATCACCTCGATGACGACACGGGCGCCCACGAGGCCGTACACGCCGTCGATGGACGACACCGAGCGGATGACACGGTCGGGCAGCGGTACGGGCTCCTCGCCACGCCTGAACGGCGTCAGGACCAGCAGATCGCCGCCGAACCAGTCCTTGATCCGGGCGGCCTCGTACGTGGTGCCGACGGCCAGGATGTCCGAGCCGAGGCGGGTGGCCTCGTCGGCGAGCCGCTCGTGGCCGAAGCCGTAGCCGTTGCCCTTGCAGACGGGGACGAGCCCCGGAAACTGCTCGGACACCTGCTTGTGGTGTGCCCGCCAGCGCGCGGTGTCGACGTAGAGCGTGAGCGCCATGGCCGGTCCCGGAACCTTTCTCGTGGCTGCGGTGAATCAGAGGTAGGGAAATTGTGGCGGATCCGCCGGACCGACGGGGCGACGCCGGGCCGGACGGGGGCTCGGCATGCGCTCCGGACTGACTCAGCGGCGCGACGTGTACAGGCTCAGTGTCGCGGCATGTACTGGCTCAGCGTCGCGACATGTAGATGTCGAGTGCCTTGTGGAGCAGCTTGTTGAGCGGGAAGTCCCACTCGCCGAGGTACTCGGCGGCCTGCCCGCCCGTACCCACCTTGAACTGGATCAGACCGAAGAGGTGGTCCGTCTCGTCCAGAGAGTCGGAGATGCCGCGCAGGTCGTAGACGGTCGCGCCCAAGGCGTACGAGTCGCGCAGCATCCGCCACTGCATCGCGTTCGAGGGCCGGAACTCACGCCCGATGTTGTCCGATGCGCCGTACGAGTACCAGACGTGCCCGCCGACGACCAGCATCGTGGCCGCGGACAGGTTCACGCCGCCGCGCCGGGCGAAGTAGAGCCGCATCCGGTTGGGGTCCTCGGTGTTGAGGGCCGACCACATGCGCTGGAAGTACGACAGCGGGCGCGGCCGGAAGTGGTCGCGGATCGCCGTGATCTCGTACAGCCGCTGCCACTCCTCGAGGTCGTGGTAGCCGCCCTGGACGACCTCGACGCCCTCCTTCTCGGCCTTCTTGATGTTGCGCCGCCACAACTGGTTGAAGTTCTTGTGGACCTCTTCCAGGGAGCGGTTGGCCAGCGGCACCTGGAAGACGTAGCGGGGCTGTACGTCGCCGAAGCCGGCGCCTCCGTCCTCACCCTGCTGCCAGCCCATGCGGCGCAGCTTGTCGGCGACCTCGAAGGCGCGCGGCTCGATGAAGTCCGGCTCGATGTCACGCAGGCGCTTCACGTCCGGGTTCTGGATGCCGCCCTTGATGGACGTGGCCTCCCAGCGCCGGATGATCACCGGCGGGCCCATCTTCACGGAGAAGGCGCCCTGCTGCTTGAGGTGCGCGAGCATCGGCTGCAGCCACTCGTCGAGGTTCGGCGCGTACCAGTTGATGACCGGGCCCTCGGGGAGGTACGCGAGGTAGCGCTTGATCTTGGGCAGCTGGCGGTACAGCACCAGCCCGGCGCCCACCATCCCGCCGGTCCGCTCGTCGAACCAGCCGAGGCTCTCGGAGCGCCACTCCGCCTTGACATCGGCCCATGCCGGAACCTGCATGTGGCTCGCCGCGGGCAGGCTCTGGATGTAGGCCAGATGCTGCTCTCGGCTGATGGTCCTCAGGGTCAGGCTCATTCGGGGCGCTCCTCGGGCTGGTGTGTCCCCATGGGTACAGGGGCTCCGGCTCTCGCGCCGAAGCCTACTGCGCCCTGGGAGCGCCCCGACTGGCCGCACTGAACCTGCGTCCCGACCGAAGCGTGGTCAGGACGTTCTGGGGTGATGTGTCCGGCTGTTTCGGCAGGAGGTGGTGCCTCCGGCCGTCCGGACGAGGTTGTGTCGGCTGCCCGGCCCGCGGAACGGGTCCGGGTGCCTCAGCCGATGATGCCGCCGAAGAGGCCGCCGTGCGCCATGCCGAGGAAGAAGCCGACGGCCGAGGCACCGAGACCCAGGATCAGGCCGAAGCGTTCCCGGGTCGTCTCCGAGATGAACTGCCCGGAGGCGCCGGTGATGATCCCGATCAGACCTGCCCACGAGCTGATGAGATGCAGGCTGTTGAAGGCTGCCGTGATGAGAGCGGTGACTCCGAGCACCAGAGTCACCGCGAGCAGCGTGTCTTGGAGGGGGTGGGGCTTGTGGTCCGTCGCGAACAGAGAGCCGGCAACGGTGGGTCGCGTCTGTGCCATAGGGCACCTCCTGCGGAAGGCGGCGCATCGTAGCGCCATACACACCCGATGTGTACAGATTGACGGTGACCCCGGCCGGATTTCAACCGGAAGCGGGTGTGCAGGTACTCTGTACCCTCTGCACCGGTGTCTGCCCAGGCCATGGCCAGGTCACGACAAGGATTCCCCGTCGGTTCACCGATCACTCGGTACATCGACGGACTCTTCTTGTCCGTGGCGTTGTCAGTGGCGGCGGATACCGTTGCGAACGCATCACAACCCTCCTGCCACGGAACCGCCGTGGCCGTTGAGTCCAAAGGAGGTGGGTTCCACATGCGTCACTACGAGGTGATGGTCATCCTCGACCCCGATCTCGAGGAGCGCGCTGTCTCCCCGCTGATCGAGAACTTCCTCTCCGTCGTCCGTGAGGGCAACGGAAAGGTCGAGAAGGTCGACACCTGGGGCCGTCGTCGTCTCGCGTACGAGATCAAGAAGAAGCCCGAGGGCATCTACTCGGTCATCGACCTGCAGGCCGAGCCTGCGGTCGTCAAGGAGCTCGACCGCCAGATGAACCTGAACGAGTCGGTCCTCCGGACCAAGGTCCTCCGTCCCGAGACCCACTGAGCTCTGCAGCTCAGCTGATCTCGGGCATCGAGTAGCAGCACTAGCAGCCAGCAGCAAACCCGCCGAGAGGTTCCCCCATGGCAGGCGAGACCGTCATCACGGTCGTCGGCAATCTTGTCGACGACCCCGAGCTGCGCTTCACCCCTTCCGGTGCGGCGGTCGCGAAGTTCCGTGTCGCGTCCACCCCCCGCACCTTCGACCGTCAGACCAATGAGTGGAAGGACGGCGAGAGCCTGTTCCTGACCTGCTCGGTCTGGCGTCAGGCGGCGGAGAACGTCGCCGAGTCGCTCCAGCGAGGCATGCGCGTCATCGTGCAGGGCCGACTGAAGCAGCGGTCCTACGAGGACCGTGAGGGCGTCAAGCGCACGGTCTACGAGCTGGACGTCGAGGAAGTCGGCGCCAGCCTGAAGAACGCCACGGCCAAGGTCACCAAGACCACCGGTCGCGGTGGCCAGGGCGGTTACGGCGGCGGCTCCGGCGGCGGCCAGCAGGGCGGCGGCTGGGGCGGAGGCTCCGGCGGCGGCCAGCAGGGCGGCGGCGGAGCTCCCGCGGAGGACCCCTGGGCGACCAGCGCTCCTGCCGGTGGCAATCAGGGCGGCGGCGGTGGCGGCTGGGGTGGAAACTCCGGCGGCTCCGGCGGCTCTGGCGGCGGCTACTCGGACGAGCCCCCCTTCTAGGCCCCCGGGCCGAGGGTGGGCCGTACCCCCACTTCTTGATCACACAGGAGATACACCATGGCGAAGCCGCCTGTGCGCAAGCCGAAGAAGAAGGTCTGCGCTTTCTGCAAGGACAAGGTCACGTACGTGGACTACAAGGACACGAACATGCTGCGGAAGTTCATTTCCGACCGCGGCAAGATCCGTGCCCGCCGCGTGACCGGCAACTGCACGCAGCACCAGCGTGACGTCGCCACGGCCGTGAAGAACAGCCGTGAGATGGCGCTGCTGCCCTACACCTCCACCGCGCGATAAGGGAAGGGTGACCGACTAATGAAGATCATCCTCACCCACGAGGTCTCCGGCCTCGGTGCCGCGGGCGACGTCGTCGACGTCAAGGACGGTTACGCTCGCAACTACCTGATCCCGCGGAACTTTGCGATCCGCTGGACCAAGGGCGGCGAGAAGGACGTCGAGCAGATCCGTCGTGCTCGCAAGATCCACGAGATCGCGACCATCGAGCAGGCCAACGAGATCAAGGCCCGCCTCGAAGGCGTGAAGGTCCGTCTGGCCGTCCGCTCCGGCGACGCCGGTCGTCTCTTCGGTTCCGTCACCCCGGCCGACATCGCTTCGGCGATCAAGGCTTCCGGTGGCCCCGAGGTCGACAAGCGCCGCATCGAGCTGGGCTCGCCGATCAAGACCCTGGGCGCCCACGAGACGTCCGTGCGTCTTCACCCCGAGGTTGCCGCCAAGGTCAACATCGAGGTCGTCGCGGCCTGACCGCTGCGCTCGGCATAGCTGAGAGAAGGGCCGTACCCGCTGGGGTACGGCCCTTTTTCGTTCTGTAGGGGCGAGCTGTCCTGTGTTTCACGTGAAACGGGGGTTTCACGTGAAACAGGTCTGAGGGCTAGGGCTAGGGCTAGGGCGGGGGTGGGGGTGGGGACGGGGCGACGGCCAGGGAGAGGGGCAGGGGGGCAGGACCAGGTCGGGTTGGCCGGCTGTACCGGCCGTTTCACGTGAAACGGCCGGTGTGCTGGTTCAGCGTGTCGCGCCCGTGACGATCCAGCGTCCCGAGCGGGAGCGCAGCCACAGGGTCAGCATCCGCACCGTCATCATCAGCGTCATCGCTCCCCAGAGCGCGGTGAGCCCACCCCCGAGCGTGGGCACCAGCAGCGCCACGGGAGTGAAGAGCGCCAGGGTGAGCAGCATGGCCCACGCCAGGTAGGGTCCGTCTCCCGCGCCCATCAAAACTCCGTCCAGGACGAAGACGACTCCGCTGATCGGTTGCGAGACGGCCACCAGAACCAGGGCGGGAAGCGCCGTGCTCTGGACGGCCGAGTCGCTGGTGAACAGGGGAAGGAAGATCGGGCGGGCGGCGATCACCAGCAGGCCGAGGACGACGCCGGAAGTGATGCCCCACTGGATCATGCGGCCGCAGGCCTCGCGAGCACCCTGAGCGTCGTTCGCACCGAGATAGCGTCCGATGATGGCCTGTCCGGCGATGGCGATCGCGTCGAGCGCGAAGGCGAGCAGACTCCAGAGGGACAGGATGATCTGATGTGCGGCCATGTCGGCGTCCCCGAGCCGTGCGGCGACAGCCGTGGCGATCATGAGGATCGTCCTCAGCGACAACGTGCGCACGAGCAGGGGCGCACCGGCCTGAGCGCAGGCCCGTATCCCGGCGGTGTCCGGGCGTAGTGAGGCCCCGTGCTTTCGGGCCCCGCGGACGACGACGAAGAGATACACCGCGGCCATACCGAACTGGGCGATGACGGTGCCCCAGGCGGAGCCGGCGATACCCAGTCCGGCGCCGTAGACGAGGCCCGCGTTGAGCGCGGCGTTGGCGACGAAGCCCCCGACGGCGACATAGAGAGGGGTCTTCGTGTCCTGCAGTCCGCGCAGGACCCCGGTGGACGCGAGCACGATGAGCATGGCGGGGATGCCGAGCGAAGAGATGCGCAGATAGGTCGTCGCGTACGGGGCCGCGGTGTGCGAGGCGCCGAAGAGTTCCACAAGAGCGGGTGCCGTGGGCAGGACGGCGGCTATGACGACCGCGCCGAGTAGCAGCGCGAGCCAGATGCCGTCCATGCCCTGGCGTATCGCGGCCCGCAGATCACCGGCGCCGACCCGTCGGGCGACGGCGGCGGTGGTGGCGTACGCGAGAAAGACGAAAACACTGACGGCGGTCGTGAGGAGGGCGGAAGCGACACCTAGGCCGGCCAGTTGCGCGGTGCCGAGGTGTCCGACGATGGCGCTGTCGGCCATCACGAAAAGAGGCTCGGCGACGAGTGCGCCGAAGGCCGGAACGGCCAGCGCGACGATCTCTCGGTCGTGCCGACGTCGGGCGGCCTCGGGTGCCGGGGGAGCCTGTGTCATGGGCACCAATCTAATCTTCCACAGGTAAGAGATGCAACGTGATAGTGACCATTACCCGTGCTCTCGTCGGGCGTGTCGCCGTGTACCGTTTGCAGCGATCTTGGTCCTGTCGGGAAAGTTTTTCTTCTGCACAGCCGGTGGATGGTAAACGAGCAGGTCAGGGCGGTTTCTGTCGAGTGGTTGAGGGCTTGTTCACAGGCCTGTCCACCGGGTCGTGCACAGGTTTTGTGGAGTTCTCCACAGCATCGGGGCCGTCGTCCACATGGCCTGTGGATAACCAGATTGGCTGACGGTGCCCGCGGGCCTAACGTGGTGCGGCGCCCGCTCTCTTCTCTGCCCTCGGAAACCTCGCAAAACCGACGTGTCAGAACCGGAGTTGGGCCTCTTAGTTGTCAGTGCCGTGCCGTAGAAATGAAGGGCACGGTTAGGTCCGCTCGGCGGACGGGAGGAGGTGGCTCGGTGAGTATTTCCGAGCCCTTGGACGACCCGTGGGCCGACAGCGGTCCCAGTGATCGTCTGCCCGCTTCCCGCCGAGGCCGCGAGGGTGGCCGGGGCCGCGACGAACAGCACGACCGCGACCGGGACAACGGGCCGTGGGAAGGCGGAGGTTCGTCCTTCGAGCGCGTACCTCCCCAGGACCTCGACGCCGAGCAGTCCGTTCTCGGTGGCATGCTCCTGTCCAAGGACGCCATCGCCGACGTCGTCGAGGTCATCAAGGGCCACGACTTCTACCGGCCCGCGCACGAGACCATCTACACCGCGATCCTCGATCTGTACGCGAAGGGTGAGCCGGCCGACCCGATCACGGTCGCAGCCGAGCTCACCAAGCGAGGTGAGATCACCAAGGTCGGTGGTGCCTCCTATCTGCACACCCTCGTCCAGACGGTCCCCACGGCGGCGAACGCCGAGTACTACGCGGAGATCGTCCATGAGCGCGCGGTCCTGCGCCGCCTGGTCGAGGCCGGTACGCGCATCACACAGATGGGATACGCGGCCGACGGCGACGTGGACGAGATCGTCAACACCGCCCAGGCTGAGATCTACGCGGTCACTGAGCAGCGCACGACAGAGGATTACCTGCCGCTCGGCGACATCATGGAAGGCGCGCTCGACGAGATCGAGGCGATCGGTTCACGGTCGGGCGAGATGACCGGTGTGCCGACCGGCTTCACCGACCTCGACTCCCTCACGAACGGTCTGCACCCGGGCCAGATGATCATCATCGCGGCTCGTCCCGCCATGGGTAAGTCGACGCTGGCGCTGGACTTCGCACGGGCCTGTTCGATCAAGCACAACATGCCCAGCGTGATCTTCTCGCTCGAAATGGGGCGCAACGAGATCGCGATGCGTCTGCTGTCAGCCGAGGCCCGTGTCGCCCTGCACCACATGCGATCCGGCACGATGACCGACGAGGACTGGACGCGGCTCGCGCGCCGGATGCCCGACGTCTCGGCCGCGCCGCTCTACATCGACGACTCCCCGAACCTGTCCATGATGGAGATCCGCGCCAAGTGCCGGCGCCTCAAGCAGCGCGCCGATCTGAAGCTCGTCGTCATCGACTATCTCCAACTGATGCAGTCGGGCGGCAAGCGGTCCGAGAGCCGGCAGCAGGAGGTCTCGGACATGTCGCGAAACCTGAAGCTGCTGGCCAAGGAGCTGGAGCTGCCGGTGATCGCGCTCTCGCAGCTCAACCGTGGTCCCGAACAGCGCACGGACAAGAAGCCCATGGTCTCCGACCTGCGTGAATCCGGATCGATCGAGCAGGACGCGGACATGGTGATCCTGCTGCACCGTGAGGATGCCTACGAGAAGGAGTCGCCGCGCGCGGGCGAGGCGGACATCATCGTCGGCAAGCACCGTAACGGCCCGACGGCCACGATCACCGTGGCCTTCCAGGGCCACTACTCGCGCTTCGTGGACATGGCACAGACCTGATCCGCCCTCTTGGGCGCGGTGTGGAAGACATGTGCCCGGTCTTCGGGGAAATGCACTCGACGTGCGGTGCCCGGCCGGGTGGACTGAGGGCATGACGACACCTCAGGAAAAGCTCCTTCCCGGCACGCGCCGGGCTCTGTTGCGCCGTATCGCCGCCGCTCAGGCCGAGGGGCGGGCGCCGTCGCTGGTCGCGGCGGTCGTCCGTGGTGGGGAGCCGGTGTGGCACGGGTCGCGCACCTCGGTGGACGGGCACGGACCGGACGAGAACGTGCAGTACCGGATCGGTTCGATCACCAAGACCTTCACGGCCGTGCTGGTGCTGCGGCTGCGCGACGAGGGACTGCTCGACCTGGGCGACCCGCTGGAGAAGCATCTGCCGGGCACCGGTGCGGGGGAGGCCACCATCGCCCAGCTTCTTGCGCACACCGGCGGGCTGGCGGCCGAGACGCCCGGCCCCTGGTGGGAACGCACACCTGGTTCGCTGCGTCCCGAGCTCTCCGACGTGCTTGGTGAGCAGCCCTTCCTGCACCCGGCCGGGCGGCTGCACCACTATTCGAACCCCGGCTACACCCTGCTGGGCGCACTGATCGAGGAACTGCGGGGAGTCCCCTGGGAAGAGGCCCTGCGGCGCGAGGTGCTCGACCCGCTCGGCCTGCACCGCACGAGTGGGCAGCCGCAGGCACCCCACGCGGGTGGCTGGGCCGTGCATCCGTGGGCGGACGTCATGATGCCGGAGCCTGCCGAGGACCTCGGCCGGATGGCTCCGGCCGGGCAACTGTGGTCCACCACGGGGGACTTGGCCCGTTTCGCCGTCTTCCTGGCCGCGGGGCACGCGGCGGTGCTCAGCGCGGAGTCCCTGCGGGAGATGCGTACGCCCGCGGCCCCCCTGGAAGCCGACCAGCTCGCCTCGGGAGACTCCTACGGGCTGGGACTACAGGTGCTGCATCGGTCGGGCCGGATCCTGGTGGGTCACTCAGGGTCTCTGCCCGGCTTCCTCGCGGCGCTCGCGATCGGTGTGGAGGACGACGTGGCGGCGGTGGTGCTGACCAACTGCACCTCCGGTCCGCGAGCGCTGACCGTGGCCACCGATCTCGTACGGATCGTCGCCGAGGCCGAGCCGCGGATTCCCGCGCCATGGCGTCCGGCCGCCGAAGTCGATCAGTCCGTCCTGGAGTTGGCCGGCCCCTGGTACTGGGGTACCCAGGCGTGCGCGCTGCGTCTGAGGGCCGACGGCATGGTCGAGCTGGGCCCGCTGGCCGGGGGTGGCCGCGGGTCGCGCTTCCGGGCGAACGGTGACGGGACCTGGACGGGGCTCGACGGCTACTACACGGGGGAGCCGCTACGGGCCGTACGGCGCCCGGACGGGTCCCTGAGTCACCTCGACCTCGGGTCGTTCGTCTTCACGCGTCAGCCGTACGACGAGGGCGCCCCTGTGCCGGGAGGAGTGGACCCAGAGGGCTGGCGAGGGATTCAGTAGCCGCTGTCCTGCTGCAGGGGTCTGTTTCACGTGAAACAGACCCCTGGCGCACACAGGTGGCTCAGAGCGCCAGCTTGAAGCCCACGTGTGAGGCCGTGAAGCCGAGCCGCTCGTAGAAGCGGTGGGCGTCAGTGCGGGTGGCGTCGGAGGTCAGCTCGACCAACTGGCATCCCTGGTTCCGGGATTCTTCGATCGCCCACTCGATGAACCGGGAGCCGAGGCCGCTGCCGCGCTCGTCGGAGTGGATGCGCACGCCCTCGATGAGGGAGCGGGTCGAGCCCTTGCGGGACAGCCCGGGTATGACCGTGAGCTGCAGGGTGCCGACGACGCGTCCCTCACGCACCGCGACCACCAGGTGCTGATTCGGGTCGGCACTCAGCCGCTCGAGCGCGGCCAGGTAAGGGGTCAGGTCGTCGGGTGACTCCCGCTGGGCGCCGAGCGGATCATCGGCGAGCATCGCGACGATGGCGGGGACATCGTCCGAAGCTGCCGGTCGAATCTCAAGATCTCCCATGGCCACAGCGTATCCAGGCCCTGTGCGGGCTGTGCGGGCTGTGCGGGCGCCCGGCGGGGGACGGGAGGTCATCTCGCGCCTAGGCGGACACGCTCGCCGATTCCACTACATGGACCAGTGGGGCCAGTTCGGGGGACTTGGCCGCTTCGTCGAGCGCCTCGCGCAGGGCGCTGTCATTGGTGGGCCGCGCCTCTTCGAGGAGCTTGAGGCCGGCCTCGCTGACATTCGTGTAGATGCCGCGGCGGTCGGTCGGGCACAGATAGCGGGCGAGCAGACCACGGTCCTCGAGCCGGGTGACGAGCCGTGTGGTGGCGCTCTGACTGAGCACGACCGCGTCCGCGACCTGCTTCATCTGCAAGTGACCACCCTCGCCGTCGTGCTGTCGGCTGAGCACGTCGAGCAGGGAGTACTCCCGCACGCTGAGGTCGTGCTTGGTCTGCAGGGCGCGCTCGATGTGGGCCTCGATCCTCCCGTGCAGCAGGGAGAGGGCGCACCACCCCTGGGCAAGGGCGGTGAGCGCGGGGTCCGTGGCTGTCATGGCGTGTTCCTCCGTCCCGGAGCAGCTGACACCAGGGTAGAGCACGAGCGCAATAGTCCGCCCTTGCATATAGCCCGCGTGTGCAACTATTGTGAACGCACGCAAAGCGCTCCTGCAATCGTTTGGGAAGGTGTCCCCACCATGCCTCTCGCGCTTCTGGCCCTCGCGATCGGGGCCTTCGGAATCGGAACCACCGAGTTCGTGATCATGGGTGTGCTGCCCGAGGTCGCCGGTGCCTTCGGTGTCTCCATCCCCATGGCCGGACTGCTGGTGACCGGCTACGCCCTCGGCGTGGTGATCGGCGCCCCGATCATGACCGCGCTCGGCACGAAGGTGTCCCGCAAGCGGATGCTGATGCTGCTGATGGGGCTGTTCGTCGTCGGCAACCTGCTCTCCGCCGTCGCTCCGGCCTTCGGGCTGATGCTGGCGGGCCGAGTCGTCGCATCTCTCGCCCACGGCGCCTTCTTCGGTATCGGATCCGTCGTCGCCGCCGAGCTTGTCGCGCCGGAGAAGAAGGCCGGGGCGATCGCCATGATGTTCAGCGGTCTCACCATCGCCAATGTGGTCGGTGTCCCCCTGGGCACGTTGATCGGGCAGTCCGTGGGCTGGCGGGTCACCTTCGCCGGAGTCGCCGCGCTCGGAGTGATCGGTCTGCTCGGTATCGCGAAGCTGGTCCCCGAGATGCCGAAGCCCGAGGGCGTACATCTCCGCCACGAGCTCGCCGCCTTCAAGAACGTCCAGGTCCTGCTCGCCATGGCGATGACCGTGCTCGGCTTCGGCGGCGTCTTCGCGGCCATCACCTACATCGCGCCGATGATGACCCACGTCGCCGGCTTCGCCGATACCTCCGTCACCTGGCTGCTGGTTCTCTTCGGCCTCGGCATGGTCGGCGGAAACCTCATCGGCGGCAGGTTCGCCGACCGCGCCCTGATGCCGATGCTGTACGTGTCCCTGGGCGGCCTCGCCATCGTGCTCGCCCTGTTCACCGTGACCGCGCACAACAAGATCCTGGCGGCCCTCACGATCGCGCTGATCGGCGCCCTCGGGTTCGCGACCGTGCCGCCGCTGCAGAAGCGCGTCCTCGACCAGGCGCACGGTGCCCCCACCCTGGCCTCGGCCGTGAACATCGGTGCCTTCAACCTCGGCAACGCCCTTTCGGCCTGGCTCGGTGGCCTCGTCATCGCAGCCGGCCTCGGCTACACCGCCCCCAACTGGGTCGGTGCGGTGCTCGCCGCGGGGGCCCTGGTCCTCGCCGTCGTCTCGGCAGCCCTGGAGCGCCGAGCCGATACCGCCGGCACCATCGCGGACGCGAGCGCGCCCGTCGAGCAGCGGACCGCCGTCCACCACTGAGCCAGTGAGCCACCGAGTAGCAGTCGGCCCCTCACGGCTGAGCCCAGCCCCCTGATCGGCCACAGCCGAACAGCACCTCAAGGAGAAAGTCCCTCATGACCACCACCACCGTCGCCGTTGCTCCGCTGACCATCCAGGACGCCGAGGTCCTCGTCTCTGCGGCCCGTCGCGCCGCCGAGGCCGCCGGGGTCACGGTCAGCGTCACCGTTCTCGACGCCGGCGGCCATCTGCTCGCCTTCCGGCGTGACGACCGCGCCGTACTGATTTCCGGCGAGACCAGCACGCGCAAGGCCTACACGGCCCTCCAGCTGGACTCCGCCACCAGGGAACTGGTCGACGCAGTCCAGCCCGGCGGCCTTTTCCACACCCTGCCCACCGCGCTCGACCGTCCGCTCCTGTTCATCGCGGGCGGTGTTCCGGTCCGTCGCGACGGTCGTCTGATCGGGGCGATCGGGGTCGGTGGCGGAGCGCCCGACCAGGACCACGACTTCGCCACGGCGGCGGTGGAGGCGCTCGTCTGACCGCACCCTCCTGGACAAGCGCCGGTCCCCCACAGACATCGGGACCGGCGCTTCTCTACGCGGTGAGCGACTCTCTGCGCGATGGACGCGACTGCACCCCGGCGGCTCTCAGCCCGCTGCCACCGTGAGCGGAGCGAAACGTCGCGTCCAGTCCCCGGGCAACTCCGAGATCCCGTATGTCATCACCGCGTTGAAGCCCGTGGGCTCCAGGCCGTGTTCCTTCGCCCAGGACAGCAGCTCTTCGTGCCGTACGTCGATGTCGGTGCGCAGCGTGCGGTCGGTGTGGGCTGCGAGCGAAGTGATGAGTGCCTTCGCCGTCTCGGTGTCACGGGCGAGCAGCGGACCCACCACATGGGTGTCCATGTTGGGCCAGGCCGCCGCGTAGCCGATGATCCGGCCGTTCTCCACAGCGACGCGCAGCTGGTCGGAGAAGGCGGGCAGCCGCGTGATCACATGGGTGCGGTCGGAGCCGAAGACTTCCGCGTCGAGCCGAAGAATCGTGGTGAGGTCCTCGGCAGTGGCCGGGCGCGTGGCCACCTTCGGGTCCGGCCGGCCAGGGACGAAGTGTCCACGGACCATCTCGGCGCGGCCCGTGACCTTGAAGCCCAGCTCCTCGTAGAGCGGTCGGCCATAAGGAGTCGCGTGCAGGGTCAGCGGGGTGGTGCCCATCTCTGCCACGACGTGCCGCATCAGGCGCCGGCCGACACCCTGGCGGGCATGCCGCTCGGCGACCAGCACCATTCCGATCGCTCCCAGTTCGCGCCTCTCCGGCGTTCCGTACTCGGTCACGACACAGGCGGTGACAAGACCGCCGTCGGGGTCGTCGATGCCGTAGCCCGTCCCGGCGGTGAGGAGCAGACCCCACTTGTGTTCCTCGCGGGGCCACCCCCGGTTCTCTGACAAATCGGCGCAGGCGGTGAGATCGCGAAGCGTCAGTCGGCGGATGGGCAGAACGGCGGGGGAAAGTGTCGACACGCAGGTCAGGCTGTCTGACATACACCACTGACGTCCACCCGTTTGCCCAGGGACCTATGCGCTTTTGGCCATGTCATACCCCATGTGTGGCATGGGGACAGCGACGCTTCCCACAGCACACGGACAGATGTTTCACGTGAAACGGCGAAGAGTGCCCGGACCGCTAACCTCGGCTTCCATGCCACGCCTTCATCTCTTCGACCTTGACGGAACGCTGCTGTACGGGAGTTCCGCGCCCCAGGAGATCTCGCGGCAGATCGGTCTGGAGGCCGAGACCGTTGCGCTTGACCAAGCGATCTCAGCAGGACGGATCGGTCCGCCGGAGTACGCCACACAGGTGCACGCCTTGTGGGCGGATCTCAGGGAGGAACATGTGGCGGCGGCCTTCGAGGGCGCGCCGTGGCTGTCCGGCATCGAGGATGTCTGGGCGGAGATCAGAGACAACGGCGACTACTGCGCCGTCGTCTCCCTCTCGCCCTCGTTCTTCGTCGAGCGACTGACGGCGTGGGGTGCGCATGCGGCATACGGTTCGCGTTTTCCCGCTCTGCCGTTCGGTGAGCCCGTTGATCTCGCGGGCATTCTCAGTGCCGCGGCGAAGGTGCAGATCGCGGACCGGCTCTGTGAAGAGTTCGGGGTGATGGGGGTCGATTGCGTCGCCTATGGCGACTCGCTGTCCGACAAGGACCTGTTCGAGACGGTGCCGGTATCCGTCGCGGTCAATGCGGATCGGCATCTGGCGGGCCTTGCCACGCACTCCTACATGGGACGGGACCTGTGGGATGCCTATGAATTGGTCCGACGCGCCTTGTAATTACTGCAGTTGAGAGTGGGCCCTCGCTTCTTCGGGCGGAAGGAAGGGGGTACTTGTGTGTGGGACAGCTGCCGGTATGGTCGACTCCGGTTCGCGTCCGTCGTGATGTACGCACGTCTCGTGGGGCACGAACGCAGGCCAATGCAGCGTAACGGGACGGAGAGATCGAAGACCCGTATTTTCCGTTATGCGGCCGGGTGTTGACTCGGAGTGGGATGCTGCGGTGAGAGCGGTGCGGCCAATGTCACATTCTCGCCTTACTTGTCCGTACAGAGCGGGAATCCGGGTTGAATGTGGCCGCATTGGCCGGTGGGGACTGAACGGGGCAGGAGAGCAAGTCGTCTACGGGGGAAAGTAGGCATCTTCCGACCGCGGAAGTGCGCAGACCGACCGAAAGATGTTCGAGGCGAGGCACACCATGGACGCTCCGACCACCACGTCGGCCGACAACGGCACTTCCGGAGGCAATGGCGGAGGCGGCTGGTTCACGCCGCGCAAGGAACCACTGCCGTCCGGTGGGGAGAGAGAGCCCGCCGACGGCCGCCGTCTGGCAGCGATGCGCCCGGTCGGCCGACCCGCCGCGGGTCGGGGAACGACAGAGCAGGAGCGAATATCCTCCGCCGTGGAGGCGGAGGCGACTTCCCAGCAGGCCGCGCCCGCTGAGGCCCCACGTCCCGAGCCGGAGCCCGCCCACGCATCCGCTCGGCCGCTGTCAGGTCCGGCCGGGCCCGACCACGGCGCTGCGCAGTCCGATGCCGGCCCGGAGCAGTCCGTGTCCGGACGGGAGTGGACGGATCCCGGGAGTGAGCAGTCCGGCCCCGGCCCGCAGCCGCGTGTACCCGTCCAGGAGCAGCGCCTTGCCGAGCCTCGGGTCCCGGTCCAGGAGCAGCGGTTCCGCGAGCCTTCCGAGCCCTTCGACAGGCCACGGTTGCCTGAACCTCCCGCTCCCTTTGACAGGCCGCGGTTGCCCGAGCCTCCCGAGCCCTTTCAGAAGCCGCTGTCGCCCGAGCCTCCCGCGTTCCGTCAGACGCCCCCGCTGCCCGCGTCGGGACCGTCCGGCCCGGAGCCGCGGATGCCCGCCCGGAGGTCCGCTCCCACTCCGCAGCCGTCTCCGGACGCCGTGCTCATCCGCCGGACCATGGCCGAGGTCGGCCCCGTCGCCGACAAGGTCACTTCTTACTTCTACGCACTGCTCTTCGTGCGCCACCCGGATCTGCGGCCGCTGTTCCCCGCGGCGATGGACACCCAGCGAGACCGACTGCTCAAGGCGCTGCTGACCGCCGCCGAACACATCGACAACACCCCGGTTCTCGTCGACTACCTGCAGAACCTCGGCCGTGGCCATCGCAAGTACGGCACCCGGCCCGAGCACTACCCGGCCGTCGGTGAGTGCCTCATCGGCTCGCTCAGCCGGTTTGCCTCGGCGATCTGGGACTCCGAGACCGAGGCGGCCTGGGTGCGCGCGTACACGACGATCTCCCAGGTGATGATCGACGCGGCGGCCGCGGACGAGCTGCGCGCCCCGGCCTGGTGGTACGCCGAGGTCGTCGCGCACGACCTCAGGACGCCGGACATCGCTGTCATCACGGTCCGCCCCGACCAGCCGTACCCCTTCCTCGCCGGGCAGTACACGAGCCTGGAGACGCCGTGGTGGCCGCGCATATGGCGGCACTACTCCTTCGCTTCGGCGCCGCGGTCAGACGGACTGCTGTCGTTCCATGTGAAGGCGGTTCCGGCGGGCTGGGTTTCCAACGCGCTGGTGCACCGTGCCCGTCCCGGCGACATCATCCGGCTCGGCCCGCCGGCCGGATCGATGACCGTCGACCACACCACCGACAACGGACTGCTCTGCCTCGGCGGCGGCACCGGCATCGCGCCCATCAAGGCACTGGTCGAGGACGTCGCCGAGCACGGGGAGCGGCGGCCGGTCGAGGTCTTCTACGGCGCCCGCACCGATCACGACCTGTACGACATCGACACCATGCTGCGGCTGCAGCAGAGCCACCCATGGCTTGCCGTGCGCCCGGTCGTCGACCAGCGGGCGCATCTCCATCTGCCCGACGCCGTACGCGAGTACGGGCCGTGGAACGAGTACGACGCCTATCTCTCGGGGCCACCCGGCATGATCCGCAGCGGGGTGGACGCTCTGAGGGAAGCGGGCATCCCGTCGGACCGCATACGCCACGACTCGGTCGAGGAACTCGTCGCGGCCGGGGACTGACCGGGCTCACCCGGCAGAGGGGGCCAGGACCCCGGCCTGAAGAGCCTCAGCCCAGGTCCGGTGCGTGCATCGCCCGTACGCCTTCGATGTTCCCGTCGAGGTAGTGCCGCAGGGACAGCGGTACGAGGTGGACGGAGGCGATGCCGACCCGGGTGAACGGCACCCGCACGATCTCGTACTCGCCGCAGGGCTCGTCCACCTCGGGGCCGTGCCGCTGGGACGGATCCATGGACTCCAGACGGCAGACGAAGAAGTGCTGCACTTTTACGCCGGTCGCGCCGCCGTCATCGCCGATGTGCTCGACGGTGTCGACGAAGCAGGGCACCACATCGGTGATCTTGGCGCCGAGTTCCTCGTGCACCTCACGATGGAGTGCGTCGACGACAGTCGTGTCCTCCGGTTCGACCCCTCCACCCGGTGTGAGCCAGTAGGGGTCGACGCCGGGTTTGGTGCGCTTGATCAAGATCAGGTCGTTGCCATCGAGCAGGATGGCGCGGGCGGTGCGCTTGACCACGGGTCGGACGGTCATGGGAGAAATGTGGCCCGGCTGGTTCCACGTGAAACATCGCGGAGCCCCGAGGGGCTCAGGAAGGGCTCAGAAACCCCCCTGGGAGGCTCAGGGAGCCCGGGAAGGCTCAGGGGGCATCAGGACCAGTCGGCCGCGGCGTGGAGCAGCCAGTCGTGCGCTCGTGCGATGTGCGGCATGGCCAGCGTGCCGGTGCGGACCACCAGGAAGTACGTACGCAGCGGAGGCACCGCCGGGTCGAGAAGCGCGACCACGTCACCCCGTTCCAGGGCTTGGGCGCACAGATACCGGGGCAGCACCGCGAGGCCCGCGCCCGTGGCGGCGCAGGCGAGCACGGCGCGCAGATCGGGGACGACGACGGTGCCCGAAGTGGCCGGGTGGGAGTCGAAGACGGACGCCCAGTAGCGGGCGACGAGCGGTAGCGACTCGTGCACTTCGACCACGGGGAAGTTCTCCAGCGCCGGCGAGCCCTTTCGGCGGAGCTTTCCGGCACCTATGCGGGCGGCCCAGCGTGGGGCGGCGACCAGCACGTGCTCCTCGTCGCAGAGCGGAGTCGCGGTGAGCAGGGTGCCGCGGGGACGGGCCGTGGTGATGGCCAGATCATGATGTCCGGCGGCGAGCCCTTCCAGGGTCTCCTCGGCGTTGCCGAAGGAGGCGCGCAACGCGAAACCCTGGCCGTCCTCGCCCGTCAGCTCCGTGAGCGCGGGCAGCGCCCGCTCGGCTGTGAACTCGGGTGGCCCGGCCAGATGCAGGGTGCGCAGTGACGAGTCCTCGTCGAGTCCGGTCTCGGCGATCTCCACCAGGGCGTCGAGATGAGGCGCGGCCTTGTGGGCGAGCTCGTCACCGATCGTCGTGGGGGTCACCCCGCGGGCCTGGCGAAGAAAGAGCGGTCGCCCCAACTGCCGCTCCAACGTGCGGATCTGTGAGGTGACGGCAGGCTGCGAGAGACCGAGCAGCGCGGCGGCGCGAGTGAAGGAACCGGCCCGGTGCACGGTCAGAAATGTGCGCAGCAGGGCCAAATCCATGGTGCCCCTCCCCTCCCAGCACCTCCGACCGAGCCTCAACTATAAATAAGTCGATAGGTCTCTGTCGCTACTGTGATTGGACACTGACACAGAGTCAACTAGCCTTGTTCGCGCGGTTCTTCGCGTACAGAACCGGGACGGTCCGAGCCACGAGGGGGGAGGCTCGGACCGTCTGTTGTACGTAGCGACGTACTAAGCCGACAGCCTGGATGTATGCCGCAGCATACTCACCGGTCGTTCAGGGACGGGTCACTCCGCGGATTCGTCGAGCGCACGCAGTACGTCCGCCACCAGGTCCTCGGGGTCCTCGGCGCCGGCCGAGAAACGGATGAAGCCCTCCGGCACCGCGTCGCCGCCCCACCGGCCGCGCCGCTCGGCGGTGGACCGCACCCCGCCGAAACTCGTCGCGTCGTCCACCAGACGCAGCGCGTCGAGGAAACGGTCGGCACGCGCGCGTGTGGGCAGCGTGAAGGACACCACGCATCCGAAGCGCCGCATCTGCTGCGAGGCGATCTTGTGCGAGGGATCGTCGGGCAGTCCCGGATATCGCAGCCCGGTCACCTCGGGCCGACCGCGCAGCGCCTCGGCGATCACCAGGGCGTTGGCGTTCTGCCGGTCGGCGCGCAGCTGGAGCGTGGCGAGGGAGCGATGGGCCAGCCAGGCCTCCATGGGCCCGGGGATCGCTCCGACGATCTTCCGCCAGCGCCGCACGGGTGCCATCAGGCCGGCGTCGAGCGTGGTGACGTATCCGAGGAGGATGTCGCCGTGCCCGGTGAGCATCTTGGTGCCGCTGGCGACCGAGAAGTCGGCGCCCAGCTCCAGCGGGCGCTGCCCGAGCGGGGTCGCCAGGGTGTTGTCGACCGCGACGAGGGTGCCCTGCGCGTGGGCCGCCGCGACGAGCCGCCGTACGTCGCAGACGTCGAGCCCCGGGTTCGACGGGGTCTCGATCCACAGCAGCTTCGCGCCGTCGAGCACCTCTAGCTGGGCGTCGCCGCCGGTCGGGGCGGTGCGTACCTCGATGCCGTACGCGGTGAGCTGCTCGCGCACCAGCGGCAACACCTGGTAGCCGTCGACGGGCAGGACCACCACGTCTCCGGCCTTCAGCTGGGAGAAGAGCACCGCCGAGATGGCGGCCATCCCGGAGGGGAAGGCGAGCGTCGTGACACCGTCCTGTCCGGGCGCCTCCAACTCGCCGATGGCGCGCTCCAGGAGCGTCCAGGTCGGGTTCTCGTCACGACCGTAGGTGTACGGGCCGGTCGGATCGCCCGGCAGATGGAAGTGCGCGGCGAAGACCGGGCCCGGAAGCGTCGGCTCGTATTTGACGGGGTCGGGCAGCCCCGCCCGTACCGCTCGCGTGCCGTCGCCGCTTCCCGTGACGAAGTCCCCTGACGTCATGCTGCCCGTCCCTCCAGTTCTTGCTGTACAGCGGCGAGCAGTCCGGGGCTCGCCGCCTCCACCATCTCAAGACATTCCTCGAAGCCGTCCAAGGGTCCGTAATACGGATCGGGGACATCCAGGTCGTCGCCCGCCGCAGGGTCGTACGAGCGCAGCAGCCGGACCTTAGCCGCGTCCTCGGGAGTGGGCGCGAACCGGCGCAGGGACTTGAGGTGGCCGGAGTCGAGAGCGATCACGAGGTCGAGGCGGGCGAACCACGAGGCGTGGAACTGGCGGGCCGCATGGCCGCTCTCGTAGCCCGCCGCCTCCAGGACGGCGACGGTGCGCGAGTCCGCACCGTCGCCCTCGTGCCAGCCGCCCGTGCCCGCGCTGTCGACCTCTACCAAGCCGTCGAGTCCGGCCTCTTCTATGCGGGCACGGAAGACGGACTCGGCCATCGGCGAGCGGCAGATGTTGCCGGTACAGACGAAACAGACGCGATAGGACATCGGACGCTCTCAGTCCTCGCCGTCGGGCAGCACGACATTGAGCGCCCAGGACACGACCGAGATGATCAGGCCACCCACCACGGCGGTCCAGAAGCCCTCCACATGGAAACTGAGGTCGAGCTTGCCGGCCAGCCACGAGGTGAGCAGCAGCATCAGGGCGTTGACCACGAGAGTGATCAGTCCGAGCGTCAGAATGAAGAGCGGGAAGGTCAGCACCTTCACGACAGGCTTGACCAGGAAGTTCACCAGACCGAAGACCAGGGCGACCACCAGCAGCGTGCCGACCTTCTTGCCGGTGCTGGTCCCTGTCAGGGTGATCTTGTCGAGCAGCCACACCGCGACGGCCAGGGCCCCCGCGTTGGCGATCGTCTTGACTACGAAATTCTTCATGTGTCTGATCGTGGCAGAAGAGATAGACGTGGCAGAAGAGATCGACTGGCGAGCAAGGCTGTGGACACAGCTTTCGGAGCACGGGAGCGGACGAGGGCGATGAAGGCATTCCGGCTGGACGAACTGGAGGCGGAACGCGCCGCCAACGACGGCGCTTACCTGCAGTTCCTGCGCGAACGGAACATGTCGGTCGGCCTGTATGCGCTCGACGCGGGCGATCCCGACCCGCAGAAGCCGCACCAGCAGGACGAGGTGTACTTCGTCGTGAGCGGCCGCGCCTCGATCACGGTCGGCCTGGAGACCACCCAGGTCGCGCGCGGCAGCGTCGTCTACGTACCCGCGGGGGTCGCCCACAAGTTCCACCACATCACCGAGGACCTGCGGGTTCTGGTGGTGTTCTCTCCGCCCGAGAGCTGACGGGGGCCTCAGGGTTCCCTAGGGGAACGGTCAGGGGAGGACAAGGGGTGCGAGGCTCCCGTCGGCCCCTTCGCGGCCCTAGCATCGAATGCAGGACATCAAAGAACCCGGAATCAGAGTCCCGGACCTGGGGCGACGGGCGTAGAGAGGCTAAGGACAAGGGCGATGCGAGAGATCTTCAGCGGGATGCCGTGGTGGGTGAAGTGGATCGCGGTGCCGGTCATCGCTCTGGTCGTGTTCGGCACGGTGATAGTCAGCGTGCTCAGTGTGTTGATCGGCCTGCTTTTCAAGATCCTGGTCTTCGTCGCCCTCGTCGGCGGATTGATCTACGTAGTACGGAAGTTCATGTCGAGTTCGTCGTCGCGCAGCGACTGGTGAGACACAACCGGGTGAGCAAGGGGTAACGGGCAGGTCGGGAAAGGGAACTCAAGGTTCCCTCGGCCGAGGGAAGTTTTCCGGCGAGGCCGTCTGCATGCGGTGATGGGCGGTTACAGTCCGGAATTCGACGCGGGGCCGATCCCCCCGCGGGCAGCGCACAACCCCCTCCCGTGTTCCCCCGCACGGGCGGTTCCCCTCGCGCTTCGGGAGTGCCCCTTGGCCACGGTTGACACCGCACCCGCACAACCACCCGCCCCACCCCTCCAGCGGTCCAGCGCTTCCGCGGGGACACGTCTCCCGCCCACCCAACCCCGCACCTCGCCCGCCGAGGCGCGCACCCCCCTGCCGGATGCGCGCACTCCTCCCCTGGCAGCCGTATCGCCGGAGCCGCATCCCACGACCCTGATCGGCTCCGTGCAGCGAGCGATGCGTCTGCTGGAGGCCGTTGCCATGCGCGAGCACGGGGCCCCCGCGAAGCAGCTCGCCCGGGAGGCCGGGCTCGCGCTGCCGACGGCCTACCACCTGCTGCGGACCCTGGTCCACGAGGGCTATCTGTGCCGTGACAAGGGGCTGTTCTTCCTCGGTGAGGCCGCCGAGCGGTTGGGCAGCAGCGGAGCGCAGCAGAAACGTCGCAGCACGGTGAGCGAGACGCTCGCCCAGTGGCGCGATTCGATCGGTGCGCCCGTGTACTACGCGGTCTACCGTGACGGCGAGATCGAGGTCATGTGTGTCGCCGACACCCCAGGGAATCCGGCGGTCGAGGAGTGGGCGGACTTCCGGGAGACCGGACACGCCCATGCGATCGGCCAGTGTCTGCTGTCCCAGCTCGACGAGAAGGCCCGCCGGGATCATCTCGACCGCTACCCCGTGCAGTCGATCACTCCCTATACGGTGCGTGACAACGTCAGTCTGCTGCGGCGGCTGGAGCGGACGGGGCGCATGGAGCCCGTCATCGAGCGCCAGGAGTATGCGCTGGGCACGGTCTGTGCGGCCCTTCCCATCACGGTCGGCACAACTGCCGCCGCAATGGCCTTTTCTCTCCCACTTCACCAGGCCGATCGACTGCTGCCCGCGGCGCGACAATTGCAAGGTGAGATCGGCAGACTACTGGGGACACTCGCGATCTCTATCAGCATCTGAAAACTCACTCCTTGTGATCTCTTGTGTACGTTGAGCAATATTTCAGCAGAGTCAGGGGGATGATTCCTGGCCGGTCGACGGCAAAACGACGGGGTAGGCGATGCGCGAGTCGGTACAGGCAGAGGTCATGATGAGCTTCCTCGTTTCGGAGGAGCTCTCTTTCCGCATTCCGGTGGAGCTGCGATACGAGACCTGTGATCCCTACGCCGTGCGGCTGACCTTCCACTTGCCCGGCGACGCGCCCGTGACCTGGGCGTTCGGGCGGGAGTTGCTGATCGACGGCGTGGGACGGCCGTGCGGTGACGGGGATGTGCACATCGCGCCCGCCGACCCGGAGGCGTTCGGCGAGGTGCTGATCCGGCTCCAGGTCGGCGGCGACCACGCGCTGTTCCGGTCCGGGGCGGCGCCGCTCGTGGCCTTCCTCGACCGCACGGACAAGCTGGTGCCGCTGGGGCAGGAGCGTTCCCTCGCGGACTTCGACGCACACCTCGACGAGGCGCTGGACCGCATCCTGGCGGAGGAGCAGAGCGCGGGCTGAGGCCCCCAGTCCCCCAAGTGGAGTGCGCTTCCTCACCGGTGACGCGGGCGTGGGGAGGCTTCAGCGCTTGCGGCGACGGCCCTTCCCGCCGCGTGCCGGCGCCCTGCTATCGACAGGCCCCGTGGCGGCGGCCGCGACTGCCGGGCGGTCCGCGGAGACCACCAGGGCGGCCAGCAGCGTGGTCACCGGCACAGAGGCGACCAGGCCGATCGAGCCGACCAGGGTGCGCACGATCTCTTCGGCGACAAGTTCGCTGTTGGCGACCGTGCCCACACTGCTCTGCGCGATCGAGAAGAGCAGCAGCAGGGGCAGCGCTGCACCCGCGTACGCCAGGACGAGTGTGTTGACGACCGATGCGATGTGGTCACGGCCGATCCGGATGCCCGCGCGGTACAGATCGCGCCAGCCCATCGTCGGGCTGGCCTCGTGCAGTTCCCAGACCGCCGACGTCTGCGTCACCGTCACATCGTCGAGCACACCGAGCGAACCGATGATGACGCCCGCGAGCAGCAGACCGCTCATGTCGATGGACGGATACAGGCCATGGATCAGACCGGTGTTGTCGTCCGTGTTGCCGGTCAGCGCCGCCCAGCCGATGAACTCCGAGCCGAGGATGCCGATCAGCACCAGGGAGAGCAGGGTGCCGAGCACCGCCACCGATGTACGGGCCGAGAGGCCGTGGCACATGTAGAGCGCGATCAGCATGATGGCGCTCGCCCCGACCACGGCCACGACCAGCGGATTCGAGCCCTGCAGGATCGCGGGCAGGATGAAGAAGGTCAGGATCACGAAGCTGATGGCCAGTGCGACCAGCGCCATGACACCGCGCATCCGGCCCACCACCACGACGGCCAGCGCGAAGATCCCGGCGAGCAGCGCCATCGGGAACTTCCGGTTCACATCGGTGACCGAGTACTGCAGGTCCCTGGGCGCGGAGGGCTCGTACGCGGCCACGACCTTCTCGCCCTCGTGCAACTGCCGTGACTGGTCGGGCTGGATGATCTCCGTGAACGTACGGCCCTTGTCCTTGCCGGTGTCGATCCGGATCGTCGCCTTTTTGCAGTCGCCCGTCGCCTGTTGCTGCGCGGAGGAGCCCTCGGCGGTGGATGTGTCGCCGCTCGGGGTCTCCCCCGACGCGTTCACGGACTTGCAGCTGACCTTGTCGACCTTGGTGACCGTGGCCTGCTGGGTCTGCCGGTCGAAGCCGACGCCGGTGCGCTCGTGGGACGGGGCGCCACCGGGCCAGAGCACCGCGAGACCCACAACGACCGCGGCGGCGAAGGGGATCAGAATGGCCGCGATGACCTTGCGCAGATGCTTGGAGACGGGCGTGGCGGGCCCATGGCTGTGACTGTGCGAGTGCCCAGACCCGTGCTCGTCCCCAGGCCCATGTCCATTCCCAGGCCCGTCCCCAGACCCATGTCCGTGTCCGTCCCCGGGGCCGTGCCCGTGTCCCGCACCCGGTCCGTGCCCATGCCCGCCCCCCGGACCGAGGCCACTGCCCGGCCCGCGTCCGTGGCCGTCTCCGGGACCAGGTCCATAGCCGTCTCCGGGACCGCGTCGGCGCGGCGGCTCGGACGGCGGGAACGGGGGCTGCTGCGTTGTGGTCACCGACCGATCATCGCAAGAACGGTGATGGCCCTCTGTTCACCGCGCCAGATATGACGCTAGCGTGGAGTCACCTTTGCACACGCGGGAGCTCGGAGCACCGGGCTGAGAGGGCGCTGACCTTCGTCTTAGCGATGTTTCACGTGGAACGAGTGATGTTTCACAAGGGACGTCTGCAGACGGAATCCGCTGCGTCGACCGCCGAACCTGTTACCGGGTAATGCCGGCGTAGGGAGTAGGTCTCATGACCAACAAGGACGTACGCACGCCTGCCTCCAGCCAGATCGGCGAGGCGCCTGCCCCGCCCGAGGGCGAACAGCCACGGGAGGCCGGGAAGTCCATCGGCTGGCACAAGGGATACGTCGGGGGTTCGCGCCCCGATCTGCGGGTGCCGGTCCGTCAAGTGCATCTCACCAACGGGCAGTCCGTCACGCTGTACGACACCTCCGGCCCGTACACCGATCCGGTCGTCGACACCGACGTACGCAGGGGCCTCGCGCCGCTGCGCGAGAACTGGATCATCGCCCGCGGTGACACCGAGGAGTATGCGGGCCGTCCCGTCCGTCCCGAGGACGACGGAATCAAGCACACCGCTCCGCGCGGGGGCCTGCGCAACCTCGACGCGGTCTTCCCGGGGCGGCCGCGCCAGCCACGTCGAGGCCGTTCCGGAGAGGCGGTCACGCAGCTCGCGTACGCCCGGCGGGGCGAGATCACGCCCGAGATGGAGTTCGTGGCGGTCCGCGAGAACGTCGACCCCGAGGTCGTACGCGAGGAGATCGCCGCCGGTCGCGCGGTGCTGCCCGCGAACGTCAACCACCCGGAGATCGAACCGATGATCATCGGCAAGCGGTTCCTGGTGAAGGTCAACGCCAACATCGGCAACTCCGCCGTCACCTCCTCCATCGAGGAGGAGGTCGAGAAGATGACCTGGGCCACCCGCTGGGGCGCGGACACGGTCATGGACCTGTCCACCGGCCGCAATATCCACACCACGCGGGAATGGGTTCTGCGCAACTCCCCCGTCCCCATCGGCACGGTGCCGCTCTACCAGGCTCTGGAGAAGGTGGACGGCCGCGCCGAGGAGCTGACCTGGGAGATCTACAAGGACACGGTCATCGAGCAGGCCGAGCAGGGCGTGGACTACATGACGGTCCACGCGGGCGTGCGGCTGCCGTACGTGCCGCTCACCGCGAACCGCAAGACCGGCATCGTCTCGCGCGGCGGCTCGATCATGGCGGCCTGGTGCCTCGCGCACCACAAGGAATCGTTCCTCTACGAGAACTTCGAGGAACTCTGCGAGATCCTCGCGGCGTACGACGTCACGTACTCGCTCGGCGACGGGCTGCGGCCCGGGTCGATCGCGGACGCCAACGACGCGGCTCAGTTCGCGGAGTTGAGGACGCTCGGGGAACTCAACACGATCGCGAAGCGTTTTCATGTACAGACGATGATCGAGGGCCCGGGACATGTCCCGATGCACAAGATCAAGGAGAACATCGACCTTCAGCAGGAGATCTGTGATGAAGCTCCGTTCTATACGCTCGGCCCGCTGACGACGGACGTCGCGCCGGCGTACGACCACATCACCTCCGGCATCGGTGCCGCGATGATCGCCTGGTGGGGCACGGCCATGCTCTGCTATGTCACGCCCAAGGAGCACTTGGGCCTGCCCAATCGTGACGACGTCAAGACCGGCGTCATCACCTACAAGATCGCCGCCCACGCAGCCGACCTCGCCAAGGGGCACCCAGGTGCGCAGGAATGGGACGACGCGCTGTCCGACGCCCGCTTCGAGTTCCGGTGGGAGGACCAGTTCAACCTGGCCCTCGACCCGGAGACGGCACGGGAGTTCCACGACGAGACCCTGCCGGCCGAACCCGCCAAGACGGCGCACTTCTGCTCCATGTGCGGCCCGAAGTTCTGCAGCATGAAGATTAGCCAAAGCATCACAGAGCAGTTCGGTGGTACGGCGGCTGCTGGGGCGACGGCGGAGGAGGTTGCCGAGGGGATGCTCCAGAAGTCGAAGGAGTTCGCGGCGAGCGGGAACAGGGTGTACCTGCCCTTGGCCGACTGAACGTGACGAGGGGGGGCAGGCCGTCGGGCCTGCCCCCCCTCGCTACCTACTTGCCCTTGGGCTTGTGCTTGGTCTTGTCGACCAGCTTCCAGCCCTGGCCCGCCTTGGGAGTCGGCGGCAGGGGCTTGCCCTGTACGGCGGTCACTTCGCTACCGCCTCCAACCGGACGGTACTGCCCGGAGTCGGGGGCCGGGGTGCCAGGGTTGATCTTCTTTGCGGCCATGATGATCACCCACCCTTCAAGCTGGACACGAGCCTGAAGAGCCGTGAGGCTTCATCAAGAAGCCGACTCCATGTAGGGTCAACAGGCGCCTCGAAACTCATATAGAGCCCAGCTCAGGCGGGTGCCGACCCCAACTCGGTGCATTCGGGCTGGGGTTTTTCGCGCTGCGGGTGATCGCACCGTGTCTGTCGTCAAAAAACCTGCATCAACCACAACTTGTGGGTTTGTCAGCTCCACTTGCCACTACATGTTGTGCCTGTCGGCTGCTGCGGGGTGCGACTTTTCGAGATAGGTGATACCTGATCTTGGTGGTTGGCACCACCCTGAGAAACGCCGAATCCGTACCGGATTTCTGCTGTGCCCGTTCCTGCGGCCCGCACGGCGCTAGCGTTGGGTTCCATGATCGTATGGCTCAACGGCACCCACGGCGCAGGCAAGACGACGACCAGTGCACTCGTGCAGCAGCTGATCCCGGATTCACGGGTGTTCGACGCCGAGAAAGTCGGCGAGACACTCATGGACATCACGCCGGGGCTGCCCGCGACGGACAACTTCCAGCACTGGCCGCCATGGCGGCCGCTCGTAGTCGAGACCGCCCGATGCGTACTCGACTACACCGGCGGCACTCTGGTGATGCCCATGACCGTCCTGGTCGAGGAGTACTGGCGCGAGATCAGCACGGGCCTCGCCCAACATGCCATCCCGGTACGGCACTTCGTCCTCCACGCTGACCAAGACACCCTCCGTGGACGCATCGCGGGCGACACTGTTCTTGGCCCCAACTCCCCGTTCCGTCTCCAATACCTTGAGCCCTACGCCGAGGCGGCCCGAACATGGCTACATGGCGAGGCCGAGGTCATCGACACCACGCACCTCACACCCGCCCAGGCCGCCCTGCAGATCGCAGAGGCCGTCAAGGGTTGAGGTCCACCCGCCAGGGGCCCAGCTCAGCCCAGCACCGCGGTGTCGTCTGCCCCGAAAAGTCGCACGGGGCAGTAGACCGGCCTGCGCAGCGAGATGGTCAATGCTTAGCCTAGAACGGGAGCTCAGGCTGAGTGGTGCCTCGCTTGATGGTCATGATCCGTTCGTGGAAGTCGCGTGAGGCGGCCTCGCGGGGATACCGAGAGCGGAGTTCCTTGTCCAACTCGTCGGCGACTAAAAGCAGGGAGGGGAGCGACTTGCGGTCGGCTGCAAGGGCTGTAGTGCCCATGCCTATGGCCTCTTCTATGTCCCCGGTACGGGCTGCGGCGACTCCGAGCGTGAGGCGGGCCTCTGCGGCGCGCATGGGAGAGACCTCGGTCCCGTCGGGGCCCGTGCTGATGCGGATCACGGACCGGGCGTGGGCGGCGGCGCGTTCGTCGTCTCCCAGTAGGCGGTACGCGTCCATCTCGTAGAAGTCCCACTTGTCCGGATCGATGATGAAGTGGTGTTCGGGGTGGTCCGGGCGGGGTAGGCGGTCCAGCCGTGCGCGGCCGGCGTCCAGGGAATCGCGGACCAGGCGGGCGTCTCCCATGCGGGCGGCGGCGCGTGCCTTGTGCGCGTAGAGCTGCACGCCGACGGAATGAGTCTGGTCGGCGGAGTGTCCGGCTTCGACGGCGCGGAGCATGTCGTCCCAGCGGCTTTGGGTGAGGGCGAACCAGGCTTCGATCTCCCAAGCCCATGCCTTGATCTCTCCGTGTCCGGTTTCATCGCCGATCCGGAGCGCTGCGGCTTTGCTGAGGTTGGCGGCCTCTCGCTGGCCCCGGTCGTACTGAACGCAGGCATTCAGGAGAAACAGCCAGCCGGTATCAACGAGAAGCTCCCGATGCTGGCGCAGGGTCATGCGGCCTTCGAGTTGCTTGGTGACGTACTGCAAGCCGTTCCGGGTGCGCTGGTGGAGATAGTCAGCGTCGGCGTAGGGATAGGCGCGGGCCAACTGGTCGATGCCCTGCTCGATCGACTCCAGGGCCGCGCTGTTGATGCTGGACATCTCGGTACGCCGTAGCAACTCGGCGACGTCCCACAGTCCCGCACCACCCTGGGCAAGCAGGGCGCTGGGGTCATCCGGCACCGAGATGGTTGCCCCTTGCTCCAGTTCCCACGGACGTGGAGCCAGTCCCGCAAGGTGGCCCGGAATGCGCAGTCCATCCACCACTTCAAGAATCTTGCGGTGCTGCGTGATCCGAGGGCGAACGCCCTTGCCGTCGGTCTCCGGCCGGGCCATCTTGCCGATGTGCTCGCGCTTGTAGCCGATCGCCTCGGCGATCTTGGCGTAGCTGACCTTGCCGTGGAGCCGGGCGAGTCTGAAGACCTCGCCGAAGTCGTGATTGGCGATCGCTGAACGCACGTCCGCGCGTTCCAGCACGTGCGGCGGCAACGCGGCCGGTGTCGGAGCAGCTTCGGTCATTTCACTTCCCCAATGTGACTGACCTGACCTGATGTTCCTTCTGTGTCCGTCTCGCGAGTGTACCCACGAGGGGGGTCCCCAAGAGGGGGGAGCGACGGCCGGTACAAGGGGTGCACCCTCTGTCCACCCTGCCGGGAACGCCCCGGCAGACGTGACCAGAGACGGGCGGCTGTGGGCATGGATGCGAGAAGAGCAGAGCAGCACGAGCACGTGGTGAGCGAGCTGGATGCGTTCGCTCACTGGTACGTGGCGCCTGATCCGTCTTCGGCCGGGCATTTCTTGACGCTGACGCTCTTTGCCGAGTTCCCCGACACGCTTCGCGTTGCGCGCAACATGACGGCCACGTTCCTTGAGGGGGCGGGTGCGGATGCGTCCGTGGATGATGCCCGGCTGATCGTCTCGGAACTCGTCGGCAACGTGGTGAACCATGCGGTGCCGGACCGCTGCTTGGCTCATCCCGGTGGAACTCGGCGCATCGATGTGACCTTCAAGTTGTGGCCGAAGTGGCTGTTTGTCGGGGTCACCGATGAGGACTCGACACCTCCTCTGCTTCCGCTGGGAGACACGTTCTCTCCGGGCCTGCTGGGGGAGTTGGCGGAGGCGGTGTTACCCGACAGCGGCCGGGGGCTGCTGATCGTTCAGCGCTTGGCAGCGGCGGTCTGGTGGACGCCGGAGGAGCCGGGCGGCAAGACCGTGTGGTGTCGGTTCGACCTCGACGGCGAAACCGGAGACAGGCAGCTTTGACGATCTCCGAGCCGTCGCGCCCTCGTCGCTCCCCGGCGATCGGGAGTGGGCGGCGGCTCGGGGCCGGAGCCATCCCTCCGGCCAACGGGGCGCGGTCTCCTGGGCTTGATCCGCCGGGTTCCCCACCCGGCTCCTAGGGGGCCGCGCTTCACAACCTCATACCGAGACCGGACCACCCCCGCGCCTGGCAGCTACCGGGGTGGTCCGGAGAGGGACTCAGCGGTCCCCGGTGCCTGATGGTACCGGGGCCGCTGCGCTGCGCATCTGCCCTGGGACAAAGAGAGTTGACGTTCCGTTACCTAGATCAGGGCAGAGGTGGGCAAGGTGACTGGCTCGGGCGAGGACTGGCTGAGCGACGGTCTGGACGTCGCGGGTGCGGACTGCGGTCTGTGGGTGTCCGGCGCCGACTACATGTCGGGCTGGCGCGGTGCGCGGGAGGCGGCGGACCGGCTGAACCGGGCGCTGCTCGGTGCGGGGTTCGAGCTGTCGCAGGTGCGGGCGGTGGCCTCGACGAACGAGGACGGGCGCGGGGTCGTACGGGTTGCGGGTTGGCCGGACGCGGTGGAGCGGCTCGCCGTGCTCCTGGAGGTGGTCACCTCGGGCGGCGACGGCGGTACAGCATGAGGCGCCTCTTCGCTGGTGAGTGGCGCGCGTGGGCACGTCGGCCGTCGACCCCCAGCCCCGCGGGCCCCGACCCACGCTGTCCGGTCGACGCCTCGACTCTTTGGGTGTGCTGCGGTCAGGGGCGCCCGGCGACCGGACGGGACCGGCGGCCACGCCGCACGCCCGGCCGGGGCGGCCGGGCGGCCCGGCGCGCCGCAGGCGCGCCCTTGAGGAAGTGAAGGCTGTTTCGACCGATGCCAGTTGCCGGTCAGCCCCGGGCACGCCGCGTGGGCTCTTTGTCGGCGGTGATCCGGTAGGCGAGTTCGGCGCGGTCCGCCCCGACGCGGAGCTCTTCGAGAATCAGCGGGCGGCCACTGGTGCCGTGCGTGACGCGGCTCAGGTGCAGGATCGGTGTCGCGTCCGGGAGCTGGAGGGCGGTCCGTTCGTCGGGGAGGGGCATGCGGGCGCGGACCGTCTCCGACCACCACAGCTTGTGTCCGGCCTGGGTGAGCAGCCAGTAGACCGACGTGGGGCGCTGGTCCGGGGCCTCGGCAAGCAACGGGATTTCCTCGGCCACCTCGAACGGGATCAACGTCCGGTGCATCGCCCGGGTGCCGCTGGCGGGATCGGTGAGCAGCCGGTCGCAGCCGAAGAGAGCTTCTTCCACGCTGAGTTCGAGGAGCTGGCCGGTGGCCGTCGTGGTGTGCGAGCGGTACGGGGTGGGCTCTTCGGCCTCGTCCCAGACGGCGCCGTCGGGCATCACGAACCGCCCCTCCGCCGTGCGGCTCACGCGGCGGTCGAGGGTGACGGAGGGCTGTCCGTCGGAGCGTACGAAGCTGCCCTTGCCGTGCCGGACCTCGATCAGGCCTTCGGCTCGCAGGGCGGCTACGGCGTTGCGGACGGTGGGGCGGGAGACCTTGTAGCGCTCGATGAGCTGGGCCTCGGAGGGCAGCGGGGCGCCGGGGGCGAACTCGCCCTTCAGGATCGCTTCCCGGATCGCGGCGGCGACCTGCTGGTAGAGGGCTCCGGGGCGTTGGATCTCCGTCATCTCGGCACCTTCGGGTTGAGGTCGTAGGCACGTCGCACGCGCGACATCACTCGTCAGCATAAGTAGTTGCTTCCTCGCCGTACAGAGCCGCATAGTCATCACTCGTAAGGACAAGTGACGTCTGAATATGTCAGACGTCCCGACTGGCCAAGGAGGCCACGCAATGCAGTCCATTCCCGTGGACACGGCACGACTGGGCGTACTGCGGTGCGCCATCACACCTGAAGCCAAGATCAGTAACTTCGAGACACAGGAGGTGAAGAAGGACCGGGACGGCAACACGATCTACACCGTGGCCGTCACGGTGCGGCAGGACGGACGGCGTATCTCCGTCATCGAGATCGCCGTCGCCGGTGAGCCGAAGGGCATCGAGGAAGGACAGATCCTCAAGGTCACCGGACTGACCGCGTTCGCCTGGGCCATGGGCGACCGGCACGGAATCAGCTTCCGCGCCGACGCGATCACCCCCGTACACGGCACCCCCGCACCGTCCAAGAACGGCGGTGCTGCGTGATGGGTCCGATCACGCTCGCCTTCGGGCTCGCCGTGCTCGCGTGGGTGCTCGTCCTCGGTGACCTGCTGCGCCGGCACCGTCCGGCCTGGCACTGGTACCTCGCCGGATACCCGGCCACCGCGTGCCGGGTGGTGTTCACCTGGCGCAAGGTCGCCCTTCTCAACGACCTCTCCGTATCGCGGCGTCCGCCGCGCGGACTGCTCGGGGACCTGGTCGTGAAAGGCGATCCGCTGCGGCCGGTGACTCCGCGGCTGTCGTTCCCGCGGGCCAACCGCATGGGACTGACGGCGACCGTGCGCCTGCATGCGGGCCAGACCCCCGCGACCTACATGAAGGCAGCGGATGCACTCGTGCACGCGTGGAAGGTCCACGCGGTACGGGTAACCTCGCCGGAACGCGGCCTCGTGCTCCTGACGGCAACCGCGAGTGACCCGCTGGCCCGCACCGGCTTAGCCTCCGCGCCCGCCGCGCTCCTGTCGTCACTCATCGGCGTACTGGAGAACGGCGGCGCCTGGGTCATGGACCTGCGCATCGTCCCGCACTGGCTGATCGCTGGTGCCACCCGGTCCGGCAAATCCACCCTGCTGGCCCGGCTGATCACCCAACTCGCCCCGCAACCCGTCGCCCTGATCGGCATCGACTGCAAGGGCGGCATGGAACTCGGCCTCTTCGCCGACCGACTGAGCACCCTGACCACCTGCCGTCGTGAAGCGGTCGCAGTGCTGGCCGCGCTGGTCGACGACATGCAGAACCGCATGCGCGCCTGCCGCACGGCGGGGGTCCGCTCCATCTGGGAACTGCCCGAGAAGCTACGGCCCGTCCCGGTCGTGGTGATCATCGACGAGTTGGCGGAGCTGTACCTGTCCGACGGCAGACGCGAGAGCAAGGCAGAAGCCGAACAGTGCTCCACGCTTCTGCTCCGCCTGGCCCAGCTCGGTGCCGCGCTCGGCATGCACCTGGTCGTCGCCGGACAGCGCGTCGGCTCCGACCTCGGGCCCGGCGTCACCGCACTGCGGGCCCAGCTCGGCGGCCGGATCTGCCACCGGGTCAACGACCCCGGCACGGCAGAGATGACCCTCGGGGACCTCAACAAGGACGCCGTCGTCGTCGCCCAGTCGATCACCGCAGAGGAACAGGGCGTGGCCGTGTGTACCGGCCCGGACGGCGGCTGGAGCCGTGCCCGCTCCCACCTGACAACCACTGAAGAGGCCATGGCAACAGCCCGGAAGCACTCCGCCATGACACCCGAACTGCCCGCCATAGACCGTGCCCTCGCAGCGCTCGAAGGAGACGACAAGTGATCAGCACAGGTACCGCCGTGTCCCTCGTGGTGGTCTTCGGGATCATCACCTTCCTCCTCATCCGGTCCCGGGACGTCCGCGCCTGGGAAGCGATCTGCATCGCCCTCTTCGGCATGTACCTCGGACAGACCCCCGTCAGCCTCACCATCAACGGCCTTCTGACCTGGGTACTGAGCGGCTTCTCCCACTTCTAGACCGGCAGGAAGGACCAACGCCATGCCCATGCCCCGCGTGAGGTGCCCCCACTGCAAGGGCGACGGAGCCCGCAAAACCTGGACCGGACGGCTTCACCGCTGCCGCGTCTGCCGGGGCTCCGGAACCATCCGCTGACCGCGCAAGCACCCCCGACCACGCAAGGAGTGATCCCCATGGACGACTGCGCGCCACCAACCATCACCCGTGCCGCTGCGGCATCCCACTCCGGAAGGTCACCACCATCACACCCGAGTTCACCCCGGCTGACAGGCGCGCCGCCCTCGACCGCGCGGCGCGCCTGCGTCAGCTCCCCGAAACAGACCGCGACGCGATACGCATCGCCCAAGATCCCCAGTTCATCCGCTGGCTGGAGCAGATCACCGCAATCGGCGGTTGCGCCCACCCCGTCCACCTCTCCGGCTCGACCACCACCCTGGACGGCACAACCGGCGAGATCATCCAGCACTACGACACCCGCACCGAACCCGGCGAACGGCTCCTCGTCCGCTGCCGCAACAGACGCGCGACCGTCTGCGCACCCTGCTCCCGCCTCCACGCAGGAGATACCTTCCACCTCGTCCGCGCGGGCCTCATGGGCGGCAAGAACGTCCCCGCCAACGTCCGCCACCGGCCCCGGCTCTTCGTCACCCTGACCGCCCCGTCCTTCGGGCCCGTGCACGGTGCCGGTGAGCGGTGCCGTCCCCGTCGCGACCGGGCCGAGTGCGATCACGGGCGCCCGCTCGGCTGCGGGGCCGTCCACGACGCGACCGATTCCCTGGTCGGCCAACCGCTGTGCGCCGACTGCTACGACTACACGGGCCACGTGCTGTGGCACGCACACGCGTCCAAGCTCTGGGACCGGTTCGTCATCGACGTCCGGCGGCGCCTGGCCTCCTCGGTCGGCCTCGTACAGTCCCGATTCGCCCAGCACGCCCGGCTGTCCTTCGCCCGCGTCGCCGAGTACCAGAAACGGGCAGCCGTCCACGTACACGCCGTCGTCCGCCTCGACGGCCCGAACGGACCCGACGACGAACCCCCGACCTGGGGCACCGCGGAACTGCTCATCAACGCCGTGCACGCCTCCGCCCGACGGGTCCTGGTCCGCACGTCCTACAGCCCGGCCGTGGGCGAGCTGGCCCTGCGCTGGGGCGCACAGATCGACGCCCGACCACTGCACACCGATGGCGACGGACCCGACGACGACGCGGTCGCCGCGTACGTGGCCAAGTACGTCACGAAGGGCGCGAGCGAGACAGGCGCCGGCACCGACCACCCACTCACCAACCGGGGCGACATCGAGTCGGCACCCGTGAGCGAACACGTCCGCACCCTCATGCGCACCTGCTGGCACCTCGGCGACATCCCCGAGTACGAGCCCCTCCGCCTCCGGGCCTGGGCTCACACCCTCGGCTACCGCGGCCACATCCTCACCAAATCCCGGGCGTACTCGACGACGTACGCCGCGCTCCGCGCCGAACGGGCTCACCACATGGGCCACGCCGACACACCCGACGCGATCACCGAACGGCACTGGCGCTACGCCGGTTCCGGCCACACCCCCGGCGCTGCGCTCATTGCTGCGGGTATTGCCGACGACCTTGCTCGGAGTCGTGAGCTCGCGCGGGAGTCCCAGACCGTAGGCGGTGACGCCGTCTGAGTGGCCGGAGAGTTGAGAGCACCGCAGCAGAGCGAGAGGAAGCAGCCGTGAATGCTTGGATCGAGCGGCAGATACGCGAATCTCCCCCACTCTCCGATGATCAGTTGCGGAGTGTGGGGGAGATCCTCGGACTTCAGCTCATTCGCCGGAAGTCCGCCACACAGGCTTGAGGAGCTCCGGATCAAAGGTCTTGTTGCCCTTGCCTCCTGGCAGCGCGACCACCGCACTCATGACCTTCTTGATCGCATCGCGCTTCTGCGTGAGTGTCTTCGACTTCCATGACTTGTCGATGTCTTCTTGAGCCTCTTCCGCCTCGGCCTTCAAGGCCTCGTGCTTGGCCTCGTCCGCACGCAGCTCCTTGATGCGCCGTTCCAACACCGGGAGGTTGCGGAAGAACATCTCGTCGTCGATGTCCGTGTCCTCGTCGTCGTGCCAACGACGCTCCAGTTCCTTGCGGCTCTTGATCGCTCGCTCCAAAGCCTCGGCCTTGTCCCAGTCGGGGACATCCTGGGCCTTGCTCGCGGCGTCCTTCTTCAGCTTCCTGATCACCAGCTTCTCGATGGCGTCGTCCGTCTTGTCGCCGCGCTTGTACGTCTTGTTGCAACCGCCGTCCACGGTCTTCTTGCACATGTAGGCGTGCTGGTACTTGAGCCAGTCGTTCGCCTTGATTCCGATCATCTTGTTGTTGCAGACGCTGCCGTCTTCCAGCACGTGGCCGCACCGGAGAATGCCTGTCAGTAGGTACTTGTGGACCAGGCCACCTCGCGGCATGCCGGTCCCACCCCCGCGCTCCCTGATCTTTGCCGTGACGGCAAACCACTGCTTGGGAGTGATGATCGACTCCCACTCGCCCACAATTGGCTGATCATCGCCGTCGCGGACAAGCTCACCCTTGATCTCGCGGTATCCGCACAGTCGGGCGTTCATGAGGACCTGCTTGACCGTCTGGTACTGGAAGGGATTGCCGCGACTCGTGATGAACTCGGCTTCCTTCCACTGCCGTGTGATCTCCGAGATCGATGCTCCGGCGATCACGTCGTGCACGGCCTTCCGGATCGCGTTCGCCTCCTTCGGGCGCAAGGTGACCTTGTCGTCCTCCCACCCGAAGGGACGCCACGCTGCGACGGCTTGCCCGCGAATAGCCCGGCTGCGGTGACTGTTTCGGCTTCGCCGCTGCTTCTTCCTCGTCTCGCTGAGGGACATGGCGACACCCACAAGCCCCTTGATCTCGAACCCTTCCGCGTACAGATCCTGCACGCCGTTCGAGTCGTGATAGACGCGGTCTTCCTGTGCGGTGAACGCCTTCAGGTAGCGCTCCCAGTCGCTCGGGCGCCGGTACAAACGGTCATCGTTGGCGGCCATGACGCCATGGATCGGGTACCCCTCGGGAGTCGTCCCGACCGCTAGATCGTTGAGCAACTGCTCGAAGTCGTCGCGGACGACGGTCTCCTTGCTGGCGCTCTTGTCGTTGTCCGTGTAGCGGTAGACGACCAGCCACCCGAACCTCTCGGCGTTGTTGGCCATGTCGCGGTGCTGGTCCTCGATGCCGTGGGCGTCCTTCACCCGGCCGTCGAAGGAGATCCGCGCGTAGCAGACGACGCACTTCAGGTTGGGGTCGGCGGCCAGCATCGCGCGCACTTCCTCGACGGACGGCACTTCCTTGGGTACGCCTCGCAGCTTGCTGACAACCTCTTCGCGCTTGCCCACGGTGGTCCCCCTCGGTCCGCTGAACGGGCTGCTGAAACGAACGTAGCGCATGTGTGGTTTCTAGTAATGCTCAACAGCATGAAGATCTCGCAGGACATCCGCCGTGAGCACGGAGGCACGAAGGCCGAGATCGAGGAGGGCATGGCGCAGAAGTCCAAGGAGTTCGCGGCCGCGGGCAACCGGGTCTATCTGCCGCTCGCGGACTGAGCCGCACACACAGTCGTGCCGGGAGCCGTTCGCGGCGTAATCAGGCGCAACGAACGGTTCCCGGGCCGGGTTCTCTCGGCAGACTGGGCGCATGACATCGACATCCATGAGCAAGGGCGCCAACCTTCCCGTCGCCGCCGGGGCGGTGCGGGCCGTGCTCGGCTGGAGAGGAGGGGCCGGTGCGCCGGACGCGGATGCCTCGGCGCTGCTGCTCGGCCCGGGTGGACGCGTGCGGGACGACGGGGACTTCGTCTTCTACAACCAGCCACAGCACGCCTCCGGCGCCGTACGGCATCTCGGGAAGCAGCGGGACGGCGCTGCCACGACGGACACCGTCGAGGTGGACCTGCGTGCCCTGGAACCGGAGATCGAGCGGGTCGTCCTGGGTGCCTCGGCCGACGGCGGCACCTTCGGCGAGCTGTCCGGACTGACGCTGCGGCTGCTCGATGCCGGGACCCGGCAGGAGTTCGCGCGCTTCGAGATGGAGGCCACGACCGAGACGGCATTCATCGGGGGTGAGCTGTATCTGCGGGGAGGTCAGTGGAAGTTCCGGGCGGTCGGACAGGGGTATGCGTCCGGGCTGGCCGGTCTCGCCACCGACTTCGGTATCAGCGTGGACTCCGACGGGGCCGGTGCGTCCGGGCCGGAGCCGGCGGTTTCGCCCGGGAGCACTGCGGCGGTGTCGCCCGCGCTCCCGCCGACGGACTCGCGGACGGCTGTCTCCACCGCCGCGGGTGCTCCGCCGGCGCCCCCGGGGCCCCCGGCCTCCTCCCCGCGTCTCAGCAAGGGCGAGGAACGATTGCCCGTGGACATGCGCAAGCGGCTCTCGTTGCGCAAGGAGCAGGTGGCGGTAAGCCTGCTGAAGCACGGTGCGGAGGGGGTCACGGCACGCGTCGTGTTGATCCTCGACGCCTCCGGTTCCATGTCGTTCCTTTACTCGAAGGGCGTCGTGGCCGACGTGGTGGAGCGGATGGCCGCGGTGGCGGCACAGCTGGACGACGACGGGGTGATGCAGGCGTGGACGTTCGCCTCCCATGCCGCCCGGCTGCCGGACCTGACTCTGGGCGAGTTGCCCGAGTGGCTGGAGCTCCATGTCCGGGTCGGTGAGCTGAGCCTGTTCCGGCGGAGCAAGAAGCCGCGGAAGGGCCTGCTGCCGGGACAGGTGGACATGCGGTCGGTCGGTATCCAGAACGAGGAGCAGAAGGCGATCGTCGAGGTACGTGCGTATGTACGAGAGCACCCGGCTGTCGATCCCACGCTGGTGTTGTTCTTCTCCGACGGAGGTGTCTATCGGAACAAGGAGATCGAGCAGGAGCTGAGGGGCGCGGTGGAGGAGCCGATCTTCTGGCAGTTCGTGGGCCTGGGACGGTCGAACTACGGCGTGCTGGAGCGGTTCGACACGCTGCCCGGTCGGCGCGTCGACAACGTGGGGTTCTTCGCGGTGGACGACATCAGCGGCCTACCGGACCCGGAGTTGTACGACCGGCTGCTTTCCCAGTTCCCGGCCTGGATGACGGCGGCCCGGGGGCTCGGCATCATCTGACGGGGCGCGCCGGGACCGTACGAGAGGGACGAGAGGGGCGGGCGCAGGTGAAGGGGCGGGCAGCGGCAAAAGGGCCCGCGCCGTGTCGGCGCGGGCCCTCGTTCCCGTCACCCCGGTGTCGGCCCGCCGGGTGTCACTCCGGCTGGTGCTCGGGCCCCCCGAAGTCCGGGCTGGTGAAGTCCGGGCTCGTGAAGCTCGGGCGCGGACCCGCCGCGGGGCCGCCGTCGGGGCTGCTGAACCCCGGCCGGTTGTAGCCGAGGTGCGGCATGCGGCCGGTGGTCGGCGTCGGTGACGGACGGGTCAGTGCCGCCGTGCCCGGATCGGCGAGGGCCTCCCGGAGGAACGGCATGATGCCGCGCTCCAGCAGGGCCTCGCGCCAGGCTTCCCTGGCCCGGGCCACCTCCGTGTCGAGCTCGCCGGGCGCTCCGGCCTGGAGCGAGGACGAGCCGTTGCGCAGAGCGGTCAGCAGCAGCCCGACCGCGGCGACCAGGATCGCGGCCGCCGTGACCGCGCCGAAGACCCACCCGGTGGTCAGGAGGGTCTGGGCGAACGCCAGCTCGGGGGTGAGGAGCTTCAGGATGAACCCCACGAGCAGGAAGATCGCCGCGGCTGTTCCGGCGAGGACGGGGGCGAGCACCGCGACGACGGCAATGGCGCCGGCTCCGGCTGTCTCGCCGGCCTCGCCCATGGTGGCGGCGAGCCCCATCGCGGTCGCGCCGGGCTCCGCGGAGCCGGCTCCTTCGTTCACGATTGGGGTGGACGGCGCCGGGCGGCGCAGTTCCTCGCGGACCTTCACGTAGTGCGCGTACTCGGTCGCCGCGGCCGCCGTGATGAGTGCGGTGGCGTTGAGCGCCATGGTGCGCAGTTGTTCGGCGTTGAGCCGCTGGCCGACAGCGGCGAGTTCCGGGCGGTGTGGGGCGGAGCGCAGCGCCTCATCGAGGATCCGCTCGTATTCCTGGCGGTCCTCGCTCAGCAGGTGCTGCGGAACGCTGTTCATGTGCATCCCCCGATGCTCCGTAGGGCTGGTGGCTCGCACGCTGACGAGCCGTCGGGCAGAAACGGAGGGGAGCCTGCTACGGATAAGCCGATGGTAGAGCGGTGACGGCACGCCGTGACAGGGGGTTTCCAGAAATTGCCCCCTGGCCAGCGCTGTCCTCCGTGGGGGACGCCTGCCCGAAGAACCCTCAGCTATCCAGGGGCAGTTGCTGGACCAGCAGTTTTCCGGCCATGGTCACTCCGCCGTCCATCGCGATGGCCAGTCCGTCGGCGTAAAGATGTGGTCCCTCGACCACGGGGCCCGCGGCATCCTCGCCCTCCTCCGAGCCGACCTCGCCCAGGAGGTACGGGATGGGGCTGTGGCCATGGACGACGCGGGTGCCGCCGTAGGTGTCCAGCAGGGACAGCGCTGCCTCGGCGCCCCCGTCGTCGCGGAAGGCGAAGCGTCTGGTGAACTTCCGGAAGAGGTCCCAGCATTCGTCCGCGTCGTTGCGCGTGAGGGTTTCGCGGATGGTGTCGTTGACCGCCTCGATCGAGTCGCCGTAGTCGAGGTAGGCGGTGGTGTCGGAGTGCACGAGGAGGTGCCCGTCGACCTGCTCCATGGCGTCCAGGCGGGCCATCCACTGCAGGTGGTGGTCCTGGAGGCGGTCCATGTCGGTCTTCTGGCCGCCGTTGAGCAGCCAGGCGGCCTGGAAGGTGGCGGTGCCCGCGCCGGAGTTGACGGGGGTGTCGCCGAACCGCTTGGCGCCGAGCAGCAGCAGCTCGTGGTTGCCCATGAGCGCCTTGCAGTAGCCGCCGGCCGCGGCCGCCTCGGCGGACAGTCGCATCACGAGGTCGATCACGCCGATGCCGTCGGGGCCCCGGTCGGTGAAGTCGCCGAGGAACCACAGGCGCGAGGTCCCGGCGGACCAGTTGCCCGCGGCGTCGAGGAGGCCCTGCTCCTGGAGCGCGGCGACCAGCTGGTCGAGGTAGCCGTGCACGTCGCCGACGACGTACAGCGGACCCGGCCCGTCGGCGGGCTGGGGGGCCGCCACGGCGGCGGGGTCCATGACGACCTGCACCGTGTCGCCCCGGTTGATGACGGGCAGGTCGCGCCGGGTGGGCGTGTAGCCCTCGGGCTCCTCGCCGACTCCGGCCGCCTCGCCGGGAGCTGTGCTCGGCGGGTACGGACCGGTCTCGTGGATGTACGCGGGCACCCGGAAGTCGCGCAACGTCTCCGTACGCACCGCCTCGGGTCCCTGACCGGCCCCCTGAGTCATCGACCCCTCCACCACCATCGCGCCGCATCTGCACCGGATCGGACTGCCTGGTCGCAGCGGCCCGCGGTGTCGTGGGCCCATCATAGGAATGCGGATCGCGCCATGTGATGACCCAGGGGTGGTGAATCGGAGCAGGAGCCCTGTTCACCACGGTTTTCGCCCGAATTGGGCGGGGCTTTCCCTGGTGGATGCCCCGCCACAGACATGACGGACGTCAACCTCAGCGTACGCCGGGCCACTCCTCCCCGGCCGACCCGGACTACCCCTTCTCGGGTGACCGGGGCGGGCTGACCGTCGTACGGGGTGGACGCCGCTCGGAGGAGGTCCGCACGATCAACTCCGTCGGTATGACCTGTTCGACTGGTTTGTCGGTTTCTGCTCCCTCGATGGCGTCGATGAGGAGCTGGACGACGGCGGTCCCGATGCGGCGGGGTTTGAGCGAGAGGGTAGTGATGGGCGGCTCGGTACTGGCATAGACGGTGGACTCGCTGCAGCAGACCAGCAGCAGGTCGTCCGGGACGCGCAGTCCGTAGCGCCGGGCCGCGGCCAGCAGATCGGTGCCGTTGGGGTCGAAGAGGCCGTAGACCGCGTCGGGGCGGTCGGGCCGGGCCAGCAGCCGGTCCGCGGCGACGGCGCCCGCACACGGGTCGTGGGCCGGGTAGGCCTCGTACACCGGATCCTGTCCGACCCGCTCGCACCAGTGCAGATACGCGGTGGTGGAGAGGTGGGTATAGGTGTCGGTGGAGGTGCCGGTGAGGAGGCCGATGCGGCGGGCGCCGGCGTCGGCGAGGTGGTCGAGGATGCCCAGGACGGCGGCTTCGTGGTCGTTGTCGACCCAGGCGGTGACGGGCAGGGTGCCGGCGGGGCGGCCGTCGGAGACGACGGGTAAGCCCTGTCGGACGAGTTCGCTGACCACGGGGTCCTGGTCGGAGGGGTCGATGACGACGGTTCCGTCGAGGGCGACGTTGGACCAGACGTCGTGGCGCGAGGTGGCGGGGAGGATGACCAGGGCGTAGCCGCGGGCGAGTGCGGCGGAGGTGGCGGCTCTGGCCATCTCGGCGAAGTAGGCGAATTCGGTGAAGGTGAAAGGTTCATCCCCGTAGGTGGTCACGGTCAGGCCGATGAGGCCGGACTTGCCGGTACGGAGGGTGCGGGCGGCGGCCGACGGGCGATAACCCAGCCGGTCGGCGACTTCACGGACGTGGCGTCGGGTGGCGTCCGGGAGCCGGCCCTTGCCGTTGAGGGCGTCGGAGACGGTTGTGATGGAGACGCCTGCGGCCGCGGCGACGTCTCTGATTCCCGCCCGGCCCGGTCGACCGCCTCGGCGGGTAGTCTCCGCCCGGCTCACCTGGTGCTTCCCTGCTGCTGTCATGGCGAGCCGATAGTAGGGCTCATGCGGTGGGGTAGTGCGGACGCATATGCACGCGTTGACAGGCACGTTTCTGCATGATCAAAAATGCTCTACTGCCTTTGAAACCAAGCCAGTTAAACGATCCAATGGCAGTACGTGACGCGTCGGCGCGCATGGGCCTGCCAAGTGGGTCATGTTTCGAAGAGGTCTCAACTCACCTGCACGGGTGATGCGCGCTACGGCGTGAGCCACCAGCGCACAGCTCTCATGGCAACGCGCCCCCCCATTCGTACGCCTTCGTACGAGGATGACCACAGAGTCCGCGCGGCGACGGTCGCCGGGGAGTATGACGATGATCACCAGGGCGTACGCGACGTGCCGTCGGCCTGTGCCAGGGGCGGCGCGTGGTTGACCCCGGCCCATTCGCAGTGGCGCCGAATCCTCATAAGGTGAGGAGCATTGGTAGCCGATGGTGGTCATGAGCCAGCGGTGGTCACGAGGAGGACTGCGGTGAGTGAGACGAGCCCCAAGCTGCGTGCCGAGCTGGAGGGTATCCCCACCTACAAGCCGGGCAAGCCTGCCGCGGCCGGCGCGGTGGCGTACAAGCTGTCCTCCAACGAGAACCCCTATCCGCCGCTGCCCGGAGTGATGGAGAGCGTGATCGCCGCGAGCGGTACGTTCAACCGCTACCCGGACATGGCGTGCACGGGTCTGATGAGCGAGCTGTCAAACCGCTTCGGGGTCCCCCTCTCGCACCTGGCGACCGGCACCGGCTCGGTCGGGGTGGCCCAGCAGCTGCTGCAGGCGACCAGCGGACCCGGCGACGAGGTCATCTACGCCTGGCGGTCCTTCGAGGCGTACCCGATCATCACGCAGATCAGCGGGGCGACCTCGGTACGGGTGCCGCTGACCTCGGACGAGGTGCACGACCTGGACGCCATGGCCGACGCGATCACCGACAGGACGCGGCTGATTTTCGTTTGCAACCCGAACAACCCGACCGGCACCGTGGTGCGCCGGGCCGAGCTGGAGCGGTTCCTCGACCGGGTCCCCGCAGATGTCCTGGTGGTCCTGGACGAGGCGTACCGCGAGTTCATCCGGGACGTCGAGGTGCCGGACGGCGTTTCGATCTACCGTGACCGGCCCAACGTATGTGTGCTGCGCACCTTCTCCAAGGCGTACGGGCTCGCGGGCCTGAGGGTCGGTTTCGCGATCGCGCACGAGCCGGTGGCCGCGGCGCTGCGCAAGACGGCGGTGCCCTTCGGGGTGAGCCAGCTCGCGCAGGACGCGGCGGTCGCCTCGTTGTGTGCCGAGGACGAGCTGCTCGGCCGGGTCGGCGCTCTGGTGTGCGAGCGCAACCGCGTGGTCGAGGCGTTGCGCGGTCAGGGCTGGACGGTGCCCGAGACGCAGGCCAACTTCGTGTGGCTCAGGCTGGGGGAGCGCACGCTCGACTTCGCCGCCCACTGCGAGCAGGCCGGGGTCGTCGTGCGACCCTTCGCCGGGGAAGGGGTGCGCGTGACGATCGGCGAGACCGAGGCGAACGACATCTTCCTGAAGGCGGCCGACGGGTTCCACAAGGAGCTCTGACGTCACGCTCCGGGGGCTTCGCTGCCTCGCACTCCCGGGTCTCCGGTGTCTCACGGCCCCGGTGCTCCGGTGTCTCAGGGCGCCGGAGCACCGGGGCCGTCGTCGGTCCGGGGGACACCTTGGAGTGTTCGAGACCTTCCGAGGGGTTGACGTAAGGGGGGACCCCCCTTCGAAGGTCGAAAGCCGGTGCGTCATAATTGCTTGTGAATGTGAACGCGTTCACAAGCGTGTCCCGATTGTCCCGTGATGTATGTAACAAAAGGGGCAAACTGCCGCTGTAACCACGGCGGCGTAAGGAGACTGACGACGTGGAACTGGCTTTGGCACCGGAGACTCTGGCTCGGTGGCAGTTCGGCATCACCACCGTCTACCACTTCCTCTTCGTCCCTCTGACGATCTCGCTCGCCGCTCTCACGGCGATTCTGGAGACCGCCTGGGTGCGGACGGGCAAGGAGCACTACCTCAGGGCGACCAAGTTCTGGGGAAAGCTGTTCCTGATCAACATCGCCATGGGTGTCGTGACCGGCATCGTGCAGGAGTTCCAGTTCGGCATGAACTGGTCCGACTACTCGCGCTTCGTCGGTGACGTGTTCGGTGCCCCGCTGGCCTTCGAGGCCCTGATCGCCTTCTTCTTCGAGTCCACCTTCATCGGGCTGTGGATCTTCGGCTGGGACAAGCTGCCGAAGAAGGTGCACCTCGCCTGTATCTGGGTGGTCTCCATCGGCACGATCCTGTCGGCGTACTTCATCATGGCGGCCAACTCCTTCATGCAGCATCCGGTCGGCTACCGGCTGGTGAAGAAGGCGGACGGCACGATGCGTGCCGAGCTGACCGACTTCCCCAAGGTGCTCTTCCAGGAGACCGCGCTCGTCAATTTCTGGCATGTGATCAGCGCGTCCATCCTGGTCGGCGGCGCCTTCATGACCGGCATCGCCGTCTTCCACCTGCGCAAGAAGCGGCACGTCCGCACCATGCGGATGTCGCTGCGGCTCGGCCTGGTCACCGCTCTGGTCGGCACGCTCCTCACCGTCGTCAGCGCCGACACCCTGGGCAAGGTGATGTACGAGCAGCAGCCGATGAAGATGTCGGCCGCCGAAGCCCTGTGGGACTCGCAGCAACCCGCGCCCTTCTCGCTCTTCGCGTACGGCGATGTCGCCAAGGGCCACAACACCGTCGCCATCGAGATCCCGGGGATACTCTCCTTCCTCGCCAAGAACGACTTCAACGCCAAGATTCCTGGCATCAACGACATCAACAAGTCCGAACAGGAGAAGTTCGGGCCCGGTGACTACCGGCCCAACATCCCCACCGCCTACTGGGCGTACCGCTGGATGATCGGCTTCGGCGGGGTCTCGATGGCCCTGTGCACCGCCGGCCTCTGGCTGACCAGGCGGAAGTTCTGGCTGGCGCCAGAACACCGCACCGGGGACGAGGACGTCCCGAAGCTCATGCTCACCAAGAACACGGAGCTGACGCCGAAGCTCGGCATCTGGTGGTGGCGGCTGTCCCAGTGGACGTTGATCTTCCCGCTCATCGGCATCTCCTGGGGCTGGATCTTCACCGAGACGGGGCGTCAGCCCTGGGTGGTGTACGGCCTGTTGAGGACCAGGGACGCGGTCTCGCCCGGGGTCTCCCAGGGGGAGGTGCTGACCTCGCTGATCGTGTTCACCCTCATCTACGCGATCCTCGCCGTCATCGAGGTGAAGCTGATGCTCAAGTACGTGAAGCAGGGTCCGCCGGAGCTCACCGAGGCTGACCTCAACCCGCCCACCAAGATCGGCGGCGACCCCCATGACGCCGACAAGCCGATGGCCTTCTCCTACTAGGCCCAGGGAGCTGCTGAGTCATGGAACTCCACGACGTCTGGTTCGTCATCATCGCGGTCCTGTGGACCGGCTACTTCTTCCTGGAGGGCTTCGACTTCGGGGTCGGCGTCCTCACCAAGCTGCTGGCCCGCGACCGCACTGAGAAGCGGGTCCTCATCAACACCATCGGACCCGTCTGGGACGGCAACGAGGTGTGGCTGCTCTCGGCGGGCGGCGCGACCTTCGCCGCCTTCCCGGAGTGGTACGCCACGCTCTTCTCCGGCTTCTATCTGCCGCTGCTGCTCATCCTGGTCTGCCTGATCGTGCGCGGAGTCGCCTTCGAGTACCGGGTGAAGAGGCCCGAGGAGAACTGGCAGCGCAACTGGGAGACGGCGATCTTCTGGACCTCGCTCGTCCCCGCGTTCATGTGGGGCGTGGCCTTCGGCAACATCGTGCACGGAGTGAAGATCGACAAGAACTTCGAGTACGTGGGCAACTTCGGTGACCTGCTCAACCCGTACGCGCTCCTGGGCGGTCTGGTCACGCTGACGCTGTTCACCTTCCACGGGACCGTGTTCGTGGGGCTCAAGACCGTCGGGGACATCCGGGAGCGGGCGCGCAAGCTCTCGCTCGGGGTCGGGCTGGTGGCCGCCGTGGTGGCACTCGTCTTCCTGATCTGGACCCAGGCCGACAACGGTGACGCGAAGTCCCTGCTCGCGTTGATCGTGGCCGTGGTCGCCCTCGTCGCCGCGATCGCGGTGGCCCAGACGGGGCGCGAGGGCTGGGCGTTCGCGCTGTCGGGGCTCACCATCGTGGCGGCCGTCGCGATGCTCTTCCTGACGCTCTTCCCGAACGTCATGCCGTCCTCGCTCAATGCGGACTGGAGCCTGACGGTCACCAACGCCTCGTCGTCTCCGTACACCCTGAGGATCATGACCTGGTGCGCGGGAATCGCCACACCGATGGTCCTGCTCTACCAGTCTTGGACCTACTGGGTGTTCCGCAAGAGGATCGGTACGCATCACATCGCCGCGGATGTTGCGCACTGAGTCCGGCCTTATGGACTGAATGCGACCGTATCGATCGAGTCCTACCCAAAGGCATGTTTCACGTGAAACATGCCAGATGAGCCAAGGGTGTGTTTCACGTGAAACCAATCGATCCGCGTCTGCTGCGGTACGCCCGTGCCACTCGCTTCTTCCTCATGGCGGTCGTGGGGCTGGGTGCGGCCGGGGCGGCGCTGGTCATCGCCCAAGCGATGCTCATCGCCGAAGTGGTCGTCGGTGCTTTCCAGCACGGTCAATCGGCTTCCGAACTCCGGACGCCCCTGGTCTTGCTGGTCGCGGTTGCCATCGGGCGGGCGGTTGTCTCCTGGCTCACCGAACTCGCCGCACACCGGGCGAGCGCGGCGGTCAAGTCGGAGTTGCGGGGACGGTTGCTGGAGCGGGCCGCCGCGCTCGGCCCCGGGTGGCTGAGCGGGCAGCGGACCGGGTCGCTGGTCGCCCTCGCCACGCGGGGAGTGGACGCGCTCGACGACTACTTCTCGCGCTACCTCCCCCAGTTGGGGCTCGCGGTCGTGGTGCCCGTGGCAGTGCTCGCGCGGATCGTCACCGAGGACTGGGTGTCGGCGGCGATCATTGTCGTCACCCTGCCGCTCATCCCCGTCTTCATGGCGCTGATCGGCTGGGCGACCCGGTCTCAGATGGATCGTCAGTGGCGACTGCTGTCCCGGCTCTCGGGGCACTTCCTGGATGTGGTCGCCGGTCTGCCCACGCTCAAGATCTTCGGGCGGGCCAAGGCGCAAGCCGAGTCGATCCGGCGGATCACCGGCGAGTACCGCCAGGCGACCATGCGGACGCTGAGGATCGCCTTCCTGTCGTCCTTCGCGCTGGAGCTGCTCGCCACGATCTCGGTCGCCCTGGTCGCGGTGACCATCGGGATGCGGCTCGTCCACGGCGACATGGATCTGTACGTCGGGCTCGTCATCCTCGTCCTCGCTCCCGAGGCATATCTGCCGCTGCGACAGGTGGGGGCGCAGTACCACGCCGCCGCCGAGGGGCTCGCGGCGGCGGAGGAGATCTTCTCGGTGCTGGAGACCCCGGTGCCGGCCACCGGCTCTCTCGTCGTGCCGGAGGGGGAGATCAGCTTCGAGGGAGTGACGGTCCGGTATCCGGGGCGCTCCGGGGACGCGGTTTCCGATGTCTCCTTCGTGGTCGGGCCCGGTGAGACGGTGGCCCTCGTCGGACCGAGCGGTGTGGGCAAGTCGACGCTGCTGAACGTGCTGCTGGGGTTCGTGGAGCCCGGCGCGGGGCGGGTACGGATCGGGGGAGTCGATCTCACCGAGGCCGATGTGGAGGAATGGCGGTCCCGGGTGGCGTGGGTGCCTCAGCGGCCGCATCTCTACGCCGGCTCGATCGCCGACAACGTACGGCTCGCCCGGCCCGACGCCGACGACGCGGCGGTGCGCCGGGCGCTGGCCGAAGCGGGGGCGCTTGAGTTCGTGGACGCCCTGCCCGAAGGCGTCGGGACGGTTCTCGGCGAGGACGGCAGCGGACTCTCCGCCGGGCAGCGCCAACGTCTCGCGCTGGCCCGGGCGTTTCTCGCGGACCGGCCCGTGCTGCTCCTCGACGAGCCGACGGCCTCGCTGGACGGGGCGACGGAGGCGGAGGTCGTGGCTGCCGTGCGCAGGCTCTCCGTCGGCCGGACGGTGCTGCTGGTGGTGCACCGGCCCGCGCTGCTGGAGGTGGCCGACCGGGTGGTGCGGCTCGAGGTCGCGGCGTCGGTCGTCGCGACCGGTTCCGTCCAGGACGAGGGCACGAAGGAGCTCCGGCCGGTCGAGCCCGAGGGCGTGCCCGCGGCCGCTACGGGAGAGGCCCATGCGGCCCCTCGGCTGCGCGGAGGCGTGCTCACCCGGGTCCGCGCGATGGCCGGCCCCCGGAGCGGTCGTTTCGCTCTCGCCCTTCTCCTCGGGAGCCTCGCCCTCGGAAGTGCCGTCGGGCTGATGGCCACCTCCGGGTGGCTGATCTCGCGGGCGTCGCAGCAGCCGCCGGTGATGTATCTGATGCTGGCCGTGACCGCCACGCGGGCGTTCGGGATCGGCCGGGCCGTCTTCCGGTACGCGGAGCGACTTGTGTCGCACGACGCGGTGCTGCGGATGCTGGCCGACACCCGGGTCGCCGTGTACCGGCGCCTTGAGCGCCTGGCCCCCGCCGGACTGCGGACGGCCCGCCGGGGCGATCTGCTGTCGCGGCTCGTGGCCGACGTGGACGCCATTCAGGACTACTGGCTGAGATGGCTGCTGCCCGCCGGGGCGGCGCTCCTCGTGTCCGCGGCCTCCGTCGGCTTCACCGCCTGGCTGCTTCCCGAGGCCGGAGCCGCCCTCGCCGCCGGGTTGCTGGCGGCCGGGGTCGGTGTCCCGCTCCTGACCGGCGCCGTGGCGCGCCGCGCGGAGCACCGGTTGTCCCCCGCCCGCGGCGCCCTGGCGACCCGGGTGACCGACCTCCTCACCGGCACGGCCGAGCTGACGGTCGCGGGCGCGCTGCCCACCCGTACGGCCGAGGCGCGACGGGCCGACACCGTGCTGACCCGCATCGCCTCCCGGGCCGCCACCGCGACCGCGCTCGGCGACGGGCTCACCGCGCTGGCGACCGGACTGACCGTCGCGGCGACCGCCCTCGTGGGTGCCCAGGCCGTCGCCGGCGGGCGACTGAGCGGCGTGGCGATGGCCGTGGTCGTCCTCACCCCGTTGGCCGCGTTCGAGGCCGTCCTGGGGCTTCCGCTCGCCGTCCAGTACCGACAGCGGGTGCGCAGGAGCGCGGAGCGTGTGTACGAGGTGCTGGACGCTCCCGATCCCGTACGCGAACCGGAGCTCCCACAGCCGGCGCCCGCGTCGCCGTTCCCGCTGCGCGTACAGGGGCTCCGGGCGCGCCATGCCGGACAGGACCGGGACGCGCTCGCCGGCCTCGAGCTGACCCTCGAACAGGGCCGCAGGGTCGCCGTCGTCGGCCCCTCCGGCTCCGGCAAGACCACGTTCGCACAGGTGCTGCTGCGGTTCCTGGACGCGGAGGCGGGGACGTACACGCTGGGCGGCACGGACGCGTTCGGGATGGACGGGGACGACGTACGCCGACTGGTCGGGCTCTGCGCCCAGGATGCGCACCTCTTCGACAGCACGGTGCGCGAGAACCTCCTGCTGGCCCGGAAGAACGCCACCGAGGCCGAGCTGCGCGACGCGCTCGCGCGGGCCCGGCTCCTGGAGTGGGCGGACGGACTGCCCGACGGGCTCGACACGCTGATCGGCGAGCACGGGGCGCGGCTGTCCGGTGGCCAGCGCCAGCGGCTGGCGCTCGCTCGCGCGCTGCTGGCCGACTTCCCCGTGCTCGTTCTCGACGAGCCCGCGGAACACCTCGACCTGCCGACGGCGGACGCGCTCACCGCGGACCTGCTGGCTGCGACCGAGGGCCGTACGACGCTGCTGATCACGCATCGGCTGGCCGGTCTCGCGGCGGTGGACGAGGTGATCGTGATGGCGGCGGGACGGGTGGCGCAGCGGGGTGCGTACGCGGAGCTGTCGGTGGTGGTGGGGCCATTGCGGGAGATGCTGGAGCGGGAGGCGGCGGGGGATCTGCTGGTCGGCGCGGCGGCGCGCTAGCGCCCCCGGGCAACATCCCAACTTTCCGGCTCAAAGGGGACTAACTACTCTCGAGGCATGTCAGTGGTGCCCGCCTCCCCCGGTCCGGACGGCGGCCCGGACGTGCCGCGGCTGCTGGAGGCGGTGCGGTCGATCGGGTCGGGGCTGGAGCTGCACTCGACGCTGGACCGGATCTGCGACAAGGCGGCCGAGCTGGCGGACGCGCGCTACGCCGCCATCGGGGTCGTGGCGGAAGACGGCGAGGGACTCGCGGACTTCGTCTTCCACGGCGTCGACGAGGAGACCGTCCGGCGGATCGGGCAGCTGCCCGACGGACACAAGGGGCTGCTGGGGGCGCTCATCCACGACCCGGCACCGGTACGGCTCGCGCAGCTGGACGAGGACGCGCGCACGTGCGGATTCCCCGAGCACCATCCGGTGATGCGCAGCTTCCTGGGGGTTCCGATCCGGGTGCAGGGGGAGATCTTCGGGAATCTGTACCTGGCCGAGAAACGCGGCGGCGGCCCGTTCACCGACGACGACCTCAGCATGGTCCGGGTGCTGGCCGCGGAGGCGGGTATCGCGATCGGCAACGCCCGGCTGTACGAGGCCGCCCAGCAGCGCGAACGGTGGATCGACGGCTCGGTGGCCGTGACCCGGGCACTCCTGTCGGCCGACGACGCCGAGGACGCCCTCCAGGTCGTCGCGGAACAGGCCCGCAGGCTCTCCGGATCGGTGGCCGGGGTCGTGCTGCTGCCCGCCGCGGAGGGCGGTCTGGAGATCAGCGCGGTCGCCAAGGACCGCCCGTCCAAGGTGCTGGGAGCCGTCGTCCCGCCGGAGAGCGAACTGGTCGCCGAACTCCTCGACGGAGAGGCCGTGTTCCTCGACGACGCAGCCACCGACCCGCGCATGGTCACCGACTTCGCCCGCGAGTACGGGCCGACGATGATGCTTCCCCTGCAGTGCGGCGGCCGTCTCCTGGGAGCCCTCGTCACTTCCCGGGAACGGGGCGGGCGTCCTTTCACCGAGGCCGAGCGCACCCTCGCCACGCACTTCGCCTCGCAGGCCGCGCTCGCGCTGATGATGGCCGAGGCACAGCGCGACCGGGAGCGGCTCGCGGTCTACGAGGACCGTGACCGGATCGCCCGTGACCTGCACGACCTCGTCATCCAGCGACTGTTCGCCACCGGGATGATGTTGGAGAGCGCTCAGCGGAACTCGGCCGTGCCCGAGGTGCGGGAGGGCGTCGAAAAGGCGGTCGACGAACTCGACGTCACCATCCAGGAGATCCGCACCGCCGTCTTCGCGCTCCAACAGGGACCTGCCGAAGTGCCGTCCGGGCTGCGCACACGGGTGCTGCGGGAGATCAACATGGCTGCCGTGCCGCTCGGCTTCAGGCCCACGCACCGATTTGTCGGGCCCGTCGACACGGCGGTCGGTGAACCCATGGGCAAGAACCTCATCGCGGCCCTGCGCGAGGCCCTTTCCAACGCCTTCCGGCATGCCGGGGCCTCCCGCATCGACGTCGTCGTCGACGCGACCGTCATCCTGCCGGACGGCCGGCAGGGTGTCCGGCTGACCGTCACGGACAACGGCGTCGGCATCCCCGAGGGCGGCCGGCGCAGCGGCCTGCGGAACCTCGGGCGGCGCGCCGAGTCGCTGGGTGGCGACAGCTGGTACGGACCGGGGCCCGGAGCCGACGGCGGCGGTACGACGGTGGTGTGGCAGGCGCCGCATGCTCCGCAGGCGGAACCGGTTTAGAACCCCGGGTGCGGGACCGGTTCGGAACGCTGGGCGTGGGACCGGTTCGGAACGCTGGGCGTGGGACCGGTTCGGAGCTCTGGGCCGCTGTGGGGCCGCCGGTCCTGCCCAGCCGCTCCTACGGCCGTTCGGCGAGGATCTTCTCGATGACGACCGCCACCCCGTCGTCGTTGTTGGCGACCGTGCGACCGGAGGCCGCGGCGATCACGGCGGGGTGCGCGTTGCCCATCGCGTACGACGTGCCCGCCCAGGTCAGCATCTCGACGTCGTTCGGCATGTCTCCGAAGGCGACGACCTCCTCGGGGGAGATACCGCGCTCGGCGCAGCACAGTTCGAGCGTGCTGGCTTTGGAGACGCCGGGGCCGCTGATCTCCAGCAGGGCGCTGGGGCTGGAGCGGGTGATGGTGGCGCGGTCGCCGACGGCACGACGGGCCACGGTGAGGAAGGCGTCGGGGTCGAGCTCGTGGTGGAAGGCGAGGATCTTGAGCACCGGTTCGCCGGCGCCGGGGGCGTCCGGGGCCAGGAGCTGCTCGGCGGGTGCGAGGGTGTCGGGGATCTCCATGTGCAGCCTGGGGTACGCGGGCTCCTGGTAGAAGCCGTACGTCTGCTCGACGGCGAACACGGTGCCCGGCGCGGTCTCCCGCAGCAGTCGTACGGCGTCGAGCGCGTTCTCCCGCGCCAGCTCCCGGACCTTGACGAACCGGTGGGCGCCGGGGCCGCCGTGCAGGTCGACCACGGCGGCGCCGTTGCCGCAGATCGCCAGGCCGTGGCCGTGGACGTGGTCGCTGACGACGTCCATCCAGCGGGCCGGGCGGCCGGTCACGAAGAAGACCTCGATGCTGGCCTCCTCGGCGGCGGCGAGGGCGGCGACCGTGCGCTCGGATACGGACTTGTCGTCGCGCAGGAGGGTGCCGTCGAGGTCCGTGGCGATCAGGCGCGGCGGAAGGGCGGCTGCCGGGGTCTCTGGCTGTCGGGTCGCTGAGGTCACCGCGCCATTCTCGCGCATATGCCCGCACGGCCGTGCGGGAGCCCGCACATGTGAGTGGTGACCGCTCTCACCAGTACCGTTACACCCCGCTGTCGCCACCCGCGCTGTCGCCACCCGCGCTGTCGCCACCCGCGCTGTCGCCACCCGCGCTGTCGCCACCCGCCGTGGCGCCGGCCGTCAGGCCAGCTGTGCCGGGGCCTCCATGGCGATGCGCTCGAAGACCTTCTCGTCCGCGGCGAAGTCCGAGTCGGGGATGGGCCAGTGGATCACGATGTCGGTGAAGCCCAGCTCCGCGTGCCGGCCCGCGAAGTCGACGAACGCGTCGAGGGACTCCAGCGGACGGCCACGGTCCGGGGTGAAGCCGGTGAGCAGGACCTTGTCGAGTTCGGACACGTCACGGCCGACCGTGGCGCAGGCGGCGGCAAGCTTCTCCACCTGTCCGCGAATGGCCTGAACCGACTGTTCAGGGGTGCCCGTTTCGTACAGCTTGGGGTCGCCGGTCGTCACCCAGGCCTGCCCGTGGCGGGCGGCGAGCTTCATGCCGCGCGGGCCGGTGGCGGCCACCGCGAAGGGCAGTCGGGGCCGCTGGACACAGCCCGGGATGTTGCGCGCCTCGTGTGCCGAGTAGAAGTCGCCGTCGTGGGAGACCGTGTCCTCGGTGAGGAGGCGGTCGAGCAGCGGTACGAACTCGCCGAAGCGGTCGGCGCGCTCGCGCGGGGTCCAGGGCTCCTGGCCGTTCTTCAGAAGCGTCGTGGCGTCGAATCCGTTGCCGCCCGCGCCGATGCCCAGGGTGATCCGGCCGTTCGAGATGTCGTCGAGGGAGATCAGTTCCTTGGCGAGAGTCACCGGGTGCCGGAAGTTCGGCGAGGTCACGAGCGTGCCCAGGCGGAGTCGGTCGGTGGCGGCGGCCGCGGCGGTGAGCGTGGGCACGGCACCGAACCAGGGGCCGTCCCGGAAGGTCCGCCACGACAGGTGGTCGTACGTGAACGCGGTGTGGAAGCCGAGCTGCTCCGCACGCTGCCAGGCGGCACGCCCGCCCTCGTGCCAGCGGAGGTACGGCAGGATCACAGTGCTCAGACGCAGACTCATGCATCGAGCCTAAGCGGAGCCGCGGAGTGGTCGTGGCCACCGCGTGATCGCTCCACCGGCGCCCCTTGACCGGCCGGTCGGCGGACGATCAGTGCGGGCCGGGGAAGCGCAGGTACTTCGGTGGCACGGCCTCGGTGAGCCACACCCCGTTCGCGCTGACCCGGAAGACATGGCCGTCGCGGTGCATGGCGGCGGCGTCCACGCCGAGCACGACGGGCCGGCCGCGGCGGGCGCCGACGCGGGTCGCGGTCTCGCGGCCGGGCGAGAGATGCACGTCGTGCCGGTTCATGGGTCGCAGCCCCTCGGCCCGGATCGCGTCCAGATTGCGGGCCACGGTCCCGTGGTAGAGGTACTCCGGCGGAGTCGCCGGGGGCAGTCCGAGGTCGACCTCGACGGAGTGGCCCTGGCTGGCGCGGATGCGGGTGCCCTCCACGGCGAAGCGCCGCTTGTCGTTCGTGGCCACCACATGGTCCAGCTCCTCGCGGGTGATCCGGAAGCCGTGCGCCGCCGCTGCCGCGATCAGCGCGTCGACCTCGACCCAGCCTCCCTCGCCGAGCGTGAGCCCGATCCGCTCGGGCTGATGCCGCAGATGCTTCGAGAGGTACTTCGACACCTTCACGGTGCGTCTTTCATCCATCGGTTCGTTCATCCTGCCAGCGTGCCTGGCGAGAGGCGGATCACGCATTTGATTTTGGTTCGGAGGTTTGATCCACAAGCAAGTCCGGTTATCCACAGGTGAATTGACGAATCTGTGGACAACGTGCAGAAGATTCAAGGGATTTCATCAACAACACTGTGATTGTTGTAATTTGAGGTGAGATTGTCCAAGGTCCTTGCCTGTACCTCCCGTTCGACGGCGGCCGTGACGAAGGCCGCCACCTGATCGGCACCAACCAGGTTCTCCATGGCCCGCATTGTGGCGACGGGCAGCTGAACGGAACGCGTCTCGTCCGTAGGCCCCTCGGACCGCCCCGCCCCAAGACGCTCGCGCAAGTGCCGGGTCGCGAACAGCCGCATGGCGCGCGCCAGTTCCGCGTCCACCGTCTGCTGTGCGAGCGGTCGCAGACGGCGTACGAGGGAGGCCGCCTCGGCCGCTTCCGTGTCGCTCGGCGGATGCTCACCGAGATAGCGTGCGAAGACATGCTCGGTCGTGAACTCCAGGAAACGCGCGGCGATGTGCTCGACCTTGCCCCTCAACTCCCGTAGATGGCCAGAGATCGCGGACAGCGGTACGCCGGCTGCGTACAACTCGACCGCCACGGCTAGCTCTTGGGGACTCGGGACCAGATACATCTCGCCGTCGCCGGGGACGCGCTCCAGTACTCCGAGATCCACCGCCTCCGCCACCGCCGCGTCGTCCGGACTGCCGCCGAACCGCTCGTCCAGCTCGGCCCGCGACATGCGCACGGCCTCCTCGTCGGTCCACGGTCCGTCGACCTCCGCGACCAGCCCGAGGATCCCGCCCAGCCCCCGGCCCGCGTCCCAGGCCTCCAGGAGTTCCTTGATGGAGGCCAGGGTGTAGCCGCGGTCCAGGAGGTCGGCGATCTGCCGCAGCCGGGCCAGATGGGCGTCCGCGTACACGTTGGCGCGACCGCGCCGCTCGGGGCGGGGGAGCAGCCCGCGGTCCTGGTAGGCGCGGATCGTCCGGACCGTGGCGCCGCTGTGCTGCGCCAGATCCTCGATGCGGTACGCGACCCGGACCGGCTCGTCGTTCACGCTGCCTGCCTCCCGACCCCCTGGCTGCTACGCGACGGCCCCGCGCGGCCAGCCCCCCTGCGAGGGATGCTACGACCGCCGCGGACAACGGGACATGGCCGTGCCGAGCTCCTCCCGGGTGGGCAACAGGACTTTGCGCACAGCCCTGTTGCGGGCGATCGCGAACCTCACAGCGGTGGCTCCATCCGTGCGAGCGCGCGCAGCGCCCTCGGTGCCAGCCGGGACATCAGGCGGGCGCCGCGCGCCTCGGGGGTGACGGGCACGACCGCCTGGTTGCGGACGACCGCGCGCAGGATCGCGTCGGCCACCTTCTCCGGCGGGTAGTTGCGCAGTCCGTACAACCGTGCCGACTTGTTCTGGCGGCGTTTCTCCTCGCTCGCGTCCACCCCGGCGAAGTGCGCGGTCGAGGTGATGTTCGTGTTGACGAAACCCGGGCAGATCGCCGAGACGCCGATGCCCTGCCCGGCCAGCTCCGCGCGCAGACACTCGCTGAGCATCAGCACGGCCGCCTTCGAGGTGCTGTAGGCGGGCAGCGCCTTCGAGGGCAGGTACGCCGCCGCCGACGCTGTGTTGACGATGTGGCCGCCCTGCCCACGCTCGGCCATCTGCCTGCCGAAGAGCCGGCAGCCGTGGATCACGCCCCACAGGTTGACGTCGAGGACCTTCTTCCAGTCCTCCGGCGTCGTGTCGAAGAAGGACCCGGACAGTCCGATCCCGGCGTTGTTCACCAGCACGTCCACCACCCCGTACTCGCCCGCGACCCTTTCGGCGAGCTTCTCCATGGCCTGCTCGTCGGAGACGTCGGCCGTCTCGGCCCACGCTTCGGGGGAGCCGGCCAGCCGGGACATCTCCGCCGTGCGGGCCGCGCCCTCCGCGTCCCGGTCGACGGCCACCACACGCGCGCCGGCCTCGGCGAACGCCAAGGCGGTGGCCCGCCCGATGCCACTGCCAGCGCCGGTGACCAGCACGAGCTGCCCGCCGAACCGGTCGGCGTACCTGCCCGTGGCGACGGTGTCCCGCACCGGCACGCCGTCCTCGTTGGCGTGCACGAAGTCCGTGATCCAGGAAGCCAGTTGGTCGGGCCGTGTACGCGGGATCCAGTGCTTGTCCGGGAGGGTGCGACGCACCAGCTGCGGGGCCCACTCCTCCAGGTCGTCGTAGAGCCGCTCGGAGAGGAACCCGTCCCCCAGGGGCGTCACGAGCTGCACGGGCGCGTGCGCGTAGGCGTCCGGGCGTGGTCTGCTCAGCCGGGCCCGCACATTGTCGCGGTACAGCCACGCGCCGTGCGCCGCGTCCGTCGGCAACGAGGAGGTCGGATAGTCGCCCGCGGGCACCTTCTCGACCCGCCGCAGGATCTTCGGCCACTGCTTGCCGAGGGGGCCGCGCCAGGCGAGCTCCGGCAGCACGGGCGTGTGCAGCAGGTACACGTACCAGGACTTGGCGCCCTGGCCGAGGAGCTGGCCGACCCTGCGCGGGGTGGGCCGCCGCACGCGCCGCTTGATCCAGTGGCCGAAGTGGTCGAGGGACGGCCCGGACACGGAGGTGAAGGAGGCGATCCGGCCCTGGGTGCGCGCGACCGTGACGAACTCCCAGGACTGCACCGAACCCCAGTCGTGCCCCACCAGGTGCACCGGGCGGTCGGGGCTCACCGCGTCGACGACGGCCAGGAAGTCGTCCGTCAGCTTCTCCAGGGTGAACCCGCCCCGCAATGGCCGCGGGGCCGTCGACCCGCCGTGGCCACGGACGTCGTACAGCACCACGTGGAAACGCTCGGCCAGGCGGGTCGCGACCTCGGACCACACCTCCTTCGAGTCCGGATAGCCGTGCACGAGGATCACCGTGGGCCCCGCCGGATCGCCCAGCTCGGCGACGCACAGCTCGATCCCACCCGTCCGCACCCGGCGCTCGCGCGCGCCTTCGAGAGTCACGAGAGTCACTTCTCCTTCGCCCGGCGCCGCACGGTACGTGCCCGTAACTTGACACTGGCGAATGTGACAGTTGTTAGAGGCTGCGTCAATAGGCCTGCGTGGCACCTGTGGACAACCGGTCCGATGTGGATAAACCCCCGCCGGTTGTTCGACTTCAGGGGGACCCCTACGGGCCCGTACGACTGGAGTCGGACGCGGATACAGCTCCGTGGGTTGACGACCGCTGTGGCGTGCGCCACTACGTTCGACAACGTGACTGTGATCGCGACCGAAAGCCTGAGCAAGCGGTACCCACGGGTGACCGCTCTTGACCGGCTCTCCGTGGACGTCGGACCCGGTGTGACCGGACTCGTCGGAGCCAACGGAGCCGGCAAGTCCACACTGATCAAGATCCTGCTGGGTCTCTCCCCCGCCACCGAGGGCCGCGCCCAAGTGCTCGGACTCGATGTCGCCACCCAAGGCGGCGCCATCCGCGAGCGGGTCGGGTACATGCCCGAGCACGACTGCCTGCCCCCCGATGTCTCGGCCACCGAGTTCGTCGTCCACATGGCGCGCATGTCCGGGCTCCCGCCGGCCGCGGCCCGCGAGCGCACCGCGGACACCCTGCGCCACGTCGGACTGTACGAGGAGCGCTACCGTCCCATCGGTGGCTACTCGACGGGCATGAAGCAGCGCGTCAAGCTCGCGCAGGCCCTCGTCCACGACCCCCAGCTGGTCTTCCTCGACGAGCCGACCAACGGCCTCGACCCGGTCGGCCGCGACGAGATGCTCGGCCTGATCCGCCGTATCCACACCGACTTCGGGATCTCGGTCCTGGTCACCTCGCACCTGCTGGGCGAGCTGGAGCGCACCTGCGACCACGTCGTGGTCGTCGACGGCGGCAAGCTGCTGCGGTCCAGCTCCACCACGGACTTCACCCAGACCACCACGACCCTCGCCATCGAGGTCACCGACACCGACGAGCACCCGGACGGCACCAAGGCGGTCCGCGAGGCGCTCCACGCACGCGGGGTCGAGACCCACGACGGCAGCGGGCTGCCGGGCGCCGGCCACATCCTGCTGCTGACCGCCGAGGGCGAGGAGACCTACGACCTCGTCCGTGACGTCGTCGCCGACCTCGGCCTCGGCCTGATCCGGATGGAACAGCGCCGGCACCACATCGCGGAGGTCTTCCGCGAGGAACAGACGGACGGGACGGACGTGCAGGGCGTACGGAAGGAGGCAGTGGGCCATGGCAGTTGAGCAGTCCCTCACCCCGCGTGGTGAGCAGACCCGGATCCACGACATCGGCTACCGCCACTACGACGGCCCGCGCCTGGGCCGCGCCTACGCCCGTCGCTCGCTGTACTCGCAGTCCCTGCGCGGCTCCTACGGCCTCGGCCGCTCCGTCAAGTCCAAGGTGCTGCCGATGCTGCTCTTCGTGGTGATGTGCGTCCCCGCACTCATCATGGTGGCCGTCGCGGTCGCCACCAAGGCGAAGGCCCTGCCGGTCGACTACACGCGTTACGCGGTCATCATGCAGGCCGTCATCGGTCTGTACGTCGCCTCCCAGGGACCGCAGTCCGTCTCGCGCGACCTGCGCTTCAAGACCGTGCCGCTGTACTTCTCACGCCCCATCGAGACCGTCGACTACGTACGCGCCAAGTACGCGGCGCTGGCCTCGGCGCTGTTCATCCTGACGACCGCGCCGCTGATCGTGCTCTACGTAGGGGCGCTTCTGGCGAAGCTCGACTTCTCCGACCAGACGAAGGGCTTCGGACAGGGGCTGGTCTCCGTGGCACTGCTGTCGCTGCTCTTCGCCGGGATCGGCCTGGTCATCTCGTCGATCACCCCGCGCCGCGGCTTCGGCATCGCGGCCGTCATCGCGGCGCTGACCATCTCCTACGGAGCCGTGTCGACCGTCCAGGCCATCGCCTTCGAGCAGTCCAGCTCCTCGGCCGTGCCCTGGCTCGGCCTCTTCTCTCCCATCACGCTCATCGACGGGGTGCAGACGGCCTTCCTCGGCGCCACCTCCGCCTTCCCCGGAGGGGAGGGCCCCTCGTCCGGGCAGGGAGTCGTCTACCTCGTCGTCGTCCTGGGGCTCATCGCGGGCTCCTACGGCCTTCTGATGCGCCGCTACCGAAAGGTCGGGCTGTGACCACGCTCAACATCGACCACGTCTCGCGCTGGTTCGGCAACGTGGTGGCGGTCAACGACATCACGATGACGATCGGCCCCGGCGTCACCGGCCTGCTCGGCCCGAACGGCGCCGGGAAGTCCACCCTCATCAACATGATGGGCGGCTTCCTCGCCCCCTCCACCGGCACCGTCACCCTCGACGGCCGGCCGGTCTGGCGCAACGAACAGATCTACAAGCACATCGGCATCGTCCCGGAGCGCGAGGCGATGTACGACTTCCTCACGGGCCAGGAATTCGTCGTCGCCAACGCCGAGTTGCACGGACTCGGAGCGAAGGCCGCCCAGCGGGCGCTCGCCACGGTCGAGATGGAATACGCGCAGGACCGCAAGATCTCGACCTACTCCAAGGGCATGCGGCAGCGCGTGAAGATGGCCTCCGCCCTCGTCCACGACCCGTCCCTGCTGCTGCTCGACGAGCCCTTCAACGGCATGGACCCGCGCCAGCGCATGCAGCTCATGGACCTGCTGCGCCGCATGGGCGACGAGGGCCGCACGGTGCTGTTCTCGTCCCACATCCTCGAAGAGGTCGAACAGCTCGCCGCCCACATCGAGGTGATCGTCGCCGGACGGCACGCGGCCAGCGGCGACTTCCGCCGCATCCGCCGCCTGATGACCGACCGACCGCACCGCTACCTGGTGCGCTCCAGCGACGACCGGGCGCTGGCCGCCGCGCTGATCGCCGACCCGTCGACGTCAGGCATCGAAGTGGACCTGGCCGAGGGCGCGCTGCGCATCCAGGCCGTCGACTTCGGCAGGTTCACGGCGCTGCTGCCGCGCGTCGCGCGCGAGCACGGCATCCGGCTGCTCACGGTCTCGCCGTCCGACGAGTCCCTCGAGTCCGTCTTCTCGTATCTCGTCGCGGCGTAGGAGGCCAAGATGTACGACCCCACAGTCGCCCGGCTCACCTATCGAGCCCTGCTCGGCCGCCGCCGGGCCCTCATCCTCTGTGCGCTGCCCGTTCTGCTCATCGTGATCTCCGCGGCCGTACGCAGCTTCGCCGGAGCCGACGACCAGGTGGCATCGGACCTGCTCGGCGGGTTCGCGCTCGCCACGATGGTGCCGATCATCGGCGTCATCGCCGGCACCGGCGCGATCGGCCCCGAGATCGACGACGGCTCGGTGGTGTATCTGCTGGCCAAGCCCCTGAAGCGGCCGACGATCATCTTCACCAAACTGATCGTCGCGATCGCCGTCACCATGGCGTTCTCCGCCCTGCCGACGTTCATCGCCGGCATGATCCTCAACGGCAACGGCCAGCAGGTCGCCGTCGCCTACACCGTGGCGGCGCTGGTCGCCTCGATCGCGTACGCCGCGCTGTTCCTGCTGCTGGGGACGGTCACCCGGCACGCGGTGGTCTTCGGGCTCGTCTACGCGCTGGTCTGGGAAGCCCTGTTCGGGTCGCTGGTGTCCGGCGCGCGCACGCTCAGCGTCCAGCAGTGGGCGCTCGCCGTGGGCCACAAGGTCACCGGCGGCGACCTCGTCACCTCGGACGTGGGCCTGCCCACCGCGACGGTGCTCCTGGTCGTGGTGACCGTGCTCGCCACCTGGTACGCCGGGCAGCGGCTGCGGTCGCTGACGCTGGCCGGCGAGGAGTGAGCCGGGGGTTCCACGCGTGTGTGCCGGTTGTCGCCACGCACGCGCGCGTGGCGCCCCCTTTTTTCTTTGAAGGCCTTTCTTCGAGAGTGGCTTCACCTTTTTCTTGACAGTGGCTTCACCTCTGTCCCGGCACACTGGGCGGAGGGGACGCGCGGCTAGGAGGAACGGGGATGGCGGAACCGCAAGGCGAGGGACAGAGGGAGACCGAGGACGTCTGGGACGGCCTCGTACTGGACGAGAGCTTCATACGGTCGGCCGAGACGACCGAACCGTCCGCCCGCGCCCGTATGCTCGCCGCCCGCTGGCGCGAGGGGGGACCCGACCCGCAGCCCTGGCGCTCCGACGAGCCGCCCGCGGGGTGGTTCTTCAGTAAGGCACGTCGGCGCAGGTGGCGCCGCCGGTAACCCTCTTTGGGCCATCGGTAACCCCCTTTGAGGGGCCGCTTTATTCAGTGGCGCCCAAGTCGGCGTACGGGCACAGTAGTTATGTCCACGTCGCCGCATCGAGTCGGCGCCACGTTCTGGGAGAGGAGCGCGACGATGCCCATGAGCAGCAGTCCGTCGAGCTCCCTACAGGGCAGCCCGCGGCAGGCTCAGGAGTAGTTACCCCTCCGTGGAGCCCGCCCGCACGGGGGGCTGCCCGGGGCGGCCGCTTCGAGCGCGCGTACGCCGCGCGGGCCGCCCACCCGGAGGATTGGCCGAGAGGTAAGGCACCGGCTTGCTAAGCCGTGGTCGGGGTCAACCCCGCGCGCGTTCGATCCGCGCATCCTCCGCGAGACGTTGTCACTGGGACTCGGCAGGATTGGCGTGCCTGACAGGGAGTATGGCGCCGCAGGCCGTGCCCTGACCCGCTAACCCAGCAACGGCTCCAGCACCACCGCGATGCCGTCCTCCTCGTTCGAGGACGTCACCTCGTCCGCGACGGCCTTGAGCTCGTCGTGGGCATTCGCCATGGCCACGCTGTGGGCCGCCCAGGCGAACATCGGGATGTCGTTGGGCATGTCACCGAAGGCGATCGTGTTCGCGGCCTTCACACCGAGGCGACGGGCGGCAAGGGACAGCCCCGTGGCCTTGGAGAGGCCGAGGGGGAGGAGTTCCACTATCCCGGCGCCCGCCATGGTGACGCCGACCAGGCCGCCCGCGACCCTGGCCGCCACCGCGGCCAGTTCGTCGTCGGAGAGCGTGGGGTGCTGCACGTAGACCTTGTTCAGAGGGGCCGACCAGAGGTCCGTCGCGTCCCTGATCGGGACGACCGGGAGCGAGCCGTCCTGCCTGCGGTAGCCGGGGCCGACCAGTACCTCGCCGTCGAGCCCGTCGCGGCTCGCGGCCAGCAGCAGCGGGCCGACCTCCGCCTCGATCTTGGCGAGCGCGAGCCCGGCCAGCTGCCGGTCCAGCGTCACCGAGGTGAGCAGCCGGTGCTCCCCCGCGTCGTACACCTGCGCACCCTGGCCGCACACCGCGAGACCCTCGTAGCCGAGGTCGTCGAGGATGTGCCGGGTCCAGCGCACCGCGCGCCCGGTGACGACGATGTGCGCGGCGCCCGCCGCGGTCACCGCGGCGAGTGCCTCACGCGTGCGCTCCGAGATGGTCTCGTCGGAACGCAGCAGCGTGCCGTCGAGATCGGTCGCGACGAGCTTGTAAGGGAACGATCCGGTCGGACCCGTGGATCCGACCGGACCAGTGGTTCCGGTCGGCCCGGCGGCGGCGGTCACTTGGAGATCGGCTCCAGAACCTCACGTCCGCCCAGGTAGGGACGCAGCACCTCGGGTACCCGCACGGAGCCGTCGGCCAGCTGGTGGTTCTCCAGGATCGCCACGATCGTGCGCGGGACGGCGCACAGCGTGCCGTTCAGCGTGGCGAGCGGCTGGACCTTCTTGCCGTCGCGCATGCGCACGGACAGGCGACGCGCCTGGAAGCCGTCACAGTTCGAGGCCGAGGTCAGCTCGCGGTACTTGCCCTGGGTCGGGATCCACGCCTCGCAGTCGAACTTGCGGGACGCGGAGGCACCGAGGTCGCCCGAGGCCACGTCGATGACCTGGAAGGGCAGCTCGAGGCCGGTCAGCCACTGCTTCTCCCAGTCCAGGAGCCGCTTGTGCTCGTTCTCCGCGTCCTCCGGGTCGACGTACGAGAACATCTCGACCTTGTCGAACTGGTGCACACGGAAGATGCCGCGGGTGTCCTTGCCGTACGTGCCGGCCTCGCGGCGGAAGCACGGCGAGAATCCGGCGTAGCGCAGCGGCAGCTGGTCGGCGTCGAGGATCTCGTCCATGTGGTACGCCGCGAGGGGGACCTCGGAGGTGCCGACCAGGTAGTAGTCGTCCTTCTCCAGGTGGTACACGTTCTCCGCGGCCTGGCCGAGGAAGCCGGTGCCCTCCATGGCGCGCGGGCGGACCAGGGCCGGGGTCAGCATCGGGGTGAAGCCGGCCTCGGTGGCCTGCGCGATCGCCGCGTTGACGAGGGCGAGCTCCAGGAGCGCGCCGACACCCGTCAGGTAGTAGAAGCGCGAGCCGGAGACCTTGGCGCCCCGCTCGACGTCGATGGCGCCGAGCGCCTCGCCGAGCTCCAGGTGGTCCTTGGGCTCGAAGCCCTCGGCGCCGAAGTCGCGGATCGTGCCGTGCGTCTCCAGGACGACGAAGTCCTCCTCGCCGCCGACCGGGACGTCCGGGTGGACCAGGTTGCCGAGCTGGAGGAGCAGACGCTTGGTCTCCTCGTCCGCCTCGTGCTGTTCGGCGTCGGCGGTCTTGACGGCGGCGGCGAGCTCCCCGGCCTTCTTCAGCAGCTCGGCCTTCTCGTCGCCGGACGCCTTGGGGATCAGCTTGCCGAGCGCCTTCTGCTCGGATCGGAGCTCGTCGAAGCGGACGCCGGACGACCTGCGCCGCTCGTCGGCAGAGAGGAGGGAGTCGACGAGGGCGACGTCCTCTCCACGGGCGCGCTGGGAGGCGCGAACACGGTCGGGGTCCTCACGGAGCAGGCGAAGGTCAATCACCCCTCAAGGCTACCGGTGCGCGCTTCCGGCCATCGACTCGATATTCCGCTCCGTCACTTCTGTGACGTCATGAGTGAAATGCCGGATCGAAATTCCTTGATCATCAATGAGTGTCCATGAGCGTCGGTCCGCGTCAATAAAAGGGACGGTACTCCCTGAAACGGGGCAGACGGTAGTCATGGGGTTGACTGGATTCCCTTGTGGAGAGCGGCACTTGAGAAGGGGTTGTCCACAGGGGTCCACACCCTCGCAGAGTTATCCACAGGCTGTGCGGAAGATCTGTGGACTTCGGAGGTGATCGTTCCGAAAGCCGCATGCGGGACGAAGAATTCCCGGGTCAAACCATCCGTACACCCACGTTCGAGTGGAAATGCTTCGCTCCAAAGGATTGATCAAGGGAAAAGAGTGGACGAGGGGTGACGTGCGGGGCTGTGGACGAACTTGGGCCCTGTAGGCCGATTTGTCGACGATGTAATGCTTCGTTGTCGACTTGTCCCCAGGTCGAGAAGCACACCTGTGGATAACATCTGTGGATGACGAAAATCGGCAGGTAGGACTGGTGGAACGCGGATCAGGACAGTGGAAAAGGCCGCGCCGACGAGCCGCCGACGTGGGAACCCGAACAGGCCTGGATCCGGCCTCGATCCAGCCTGGAACCGGCCCGGAACCGGCCTAGAACCGTCCGTCCTGGCAGCGCGCCAGCCAGTCCGACGCCGCCGAGAACGCACCGTCCGACGTCCCGGGCCGCAGCGGCCGTACGTCCTCCAGGGCGACCCCGGCCCGCGGATAGGACCCGAGGAAGCGAACCTGGGGGCTGATCCGCTTGAGGCCCATCAGCGCCTCGCCCACACGGCGGTCGGTGATGTGGCCCTCGGCGTCCACGGAGAAGCAGTAGTTGCCGATGCCCTGGCCGGTCGGCCGTGATTCGATCCGCATCAGGTTGACGCCGCGCACGGCGAACTCCTGGAGCAGTTCAAGCAGCGCACCCGGGTGGTCGTCGCCGAGCCAGATGACCACGGACGTCTTGTCGGCGCCGGTCGGGGCCGCGGGCCGGGCCGGACGGCCGACCAGCACGAAGCGGGTCTCGGCGTTCGCCGCGTCGTGGATCTCGGTGACCAGCGGCTCGAGCCCGTAGGTCGCCGCCGCGAACTCGCCCGCGAAGGCCGCGTCGTACCGGCCCTCCTGGACCAGCCGGGCGCCGTCCGCGTTCGAGGCCGCCGACTCCCACACGGTGTTCGGCAGGTGGGCGCCGAGCCAGTTGCGTACCTGCGGCTGGGCGACCGGGTGGCCGGTGACCGTCTTGATGTCCTTCAGTGCCGTGCCGGGCCTGACCAGCAGGGCGAAGGCGATCGGCAGGACGACCTCGCGGTAGATCATCAGCGGCTCGCCCTTGGCGAGCTCGTCGAGGGTGGCGGTGACGCCGCCCTCGACCGAGTTCTCGATCGGGACGAGCGCGCCCGCGGCCTCGCTCGCACGCACCGCGTCGAGCGCGGCCGGCACGGACACCATGGGTACCAGCTCCCGTGTCGCGGCTTCCGGGAGCGTGCGGAGGGCGGCCTCGGTGAACGTTCCCTCGGGGCCGAGATAGGTGTAGCGCGTCGCCGACATACCCGTCACCCTAATGGGCACCGTCCCGCACGGATCACCCTTCCAGCAGCCGCTGACCCACGTATTCCCCCTCCGCCGCCCCGCCCGGCACCGCGAACAGCCCGCTCGCCTCGTGGCGGATGTACGTGGACATGGCGTCGCCGCGGTCGAGCTTGCGCTGCACCGGGACGAAGCCGCGCAGCGGATCCGCCTGCCAGCAGACGAAGAGCAGGCCCGCGTCGGGCACCCCGTCCGTGTCGAAGCCGTCGTGGAAGGAGAACGGGCGGCGCAGCATCGCGGCGCCGCCGTTCTGGTCGGGCCGGGTGATCCGGGCGTGCGCGTTGAGGGGGACGACCAGGTTGCCGTCGGCGTCGGTCTTGTCGAGGTTCATGGCGGTCGTCTCGGTGCCACCGGTCAGCGGCGCCCCGGTGGACTTTTTCCGCCCGATGACGTCCTCCTGGGCCTTGACCGACAGCTTCTCCCAGTCGTCGAGGAGCATCCGGATCCGGCGTACGACGGCGTACGAGCCGTTCGCCATCCATGCCGGGTCGCCGGCGGCCGGCACGAAGATGCGCCGGTCGAAGTCGGACTCGGTCGGCTTCGGATTGCGGGTGCCGTCTATCTGGCCCATCAGGTTGCGGGCCGTCATCGGCTGGGCCGTGGCGCCGGGCGAGCGGTTGAAGCCGTTCATCTGCCAGCGCACCCGGGCCGCGCTGCCCGCGTCCTTCTGGAGCGTGCGCAGGGCATGGAAGGCGACCAGGGCGTCGTCGGCGCCGATCTGCACCCACAGGTCGCCGTTGCTGCGCGTCTTGTCGAGGTGGTCGGAAGAGAAGTCGGGCAGTGGGTCGAGGGCGACCGGGCGCTGCTTCTCCAGACCCGTCCGTGCGAAGAAGCTGTTTCCGAAGCCGAAGGTGACCGTCAGGGACGACGGTCCGGCGTCACGGGCGACGTCCGTGTCGTCCTGCGCGGCGGCCTCGCCCGCCATCAGCCGCTGGGCCGTCGTCGACCAGCGGCGCAGCAGTGCGGCGGCCTCCTTGCGGCCCGCGCCTGCGGCCAGGTCGAACGCGACGAGGTGGCCACGGGCCTGGAGCGCGGTGGTGATGCCGGGCTGATGTTTCCCGTGAAACATCACCGTGTCCGCGCCGAGCGAGGTCAGGGGCGCTGCCTTGTCGGCGGCGGGCGCTGCCGCGTACCCGGCGGCACCTCCGGCCGCACCCAGGGCGAGACCGGTGGCACCGGCGGTGCCGAGCAGCCGGCGCCGGGAAAGGACCCCGCCAGAAGAGGGCTTCTGGGAAAGGGCCTCTCCTGGAGGGGTGTTTTCCGTGGTGGCTTCCGGAGTGGGCTGGTCAGGCATGGTGAGGTTCAGCCGATCTTCGCGTTCTTGGTGACGGTCGTCTGGTCGATGTCGGAGGTGCGCACGGTCACCGCGATCTCCCAGTCGCCCGCCATGGGGATCTGCACCCCGATCGCCGACCAGTGGCCGGTGGCGATGCGGTCGGGGGTCACGGGCAGCGGGCCGATCTTCTTTGCCTCCAGGGTGAAGGCGACCTTCACCTCGGGGACGTCGAAGGCCTTGCCGTTCGGCCGTTCCACGAAGACGTGCATCTCGTTGCCGCCGACGCGGGCCGGATCGAGGGTGACCTCCGCGGTGCCCTTGCCGTCCTGGCCACCCGTGTCGAACGGGAGCTTCAGAGAGAGCGTCCCGGACCGCTGCGAGGAGGACGTGGTGGCCTGCTGGGCCGCTTCCTCCGTGCGCCCCGGCTCGGTGGACGTCAGCACGGTCGTCACGGCCAGCAGGACGACGGCGACGCCCGTCTCGGCGAGCACCGAGCGGCGCAGGCCGGCCCGGGCCGGGTCGGCGTCGCGGACGCGCTTCTGACGCGCGGTGGCCACGGCTGCCTGCTGCCGGGCGAGTTGAGCGGCGCGCCGGGAGTCTCCGGAGTCCGAGTCCCTGGAATCCGAGCCCGCGGAGTTCGCGTCCTCAGAGCTTGAGTCCCCGGAACTCGCGGGCACCTTCGTCGGCCGCTTCGTCCGCTGTCCGGCGAGAGCCGTCGCCCCGGTTGTCGCCCCGGCTGTCGTCCCGACCGTGGCCCCCGCTGTCGCCAGGGCCTTCGCCCGCGGCACCTCGGACAACTGGGCCGTCCACCGCCGCGAGATCCACGCGATGCCGACGAGGACGGCCACCAGGCCGATCTTGACGAGCAGCAACTGCCCGTACCACGTTCCGGTCAGCGCGGACCAGGAGCCGACCTGGCGCCAGGACTGGTAGATCCCGGTCGCGGCCAGCACGGTCACGCCGGCGAACGCGACGCGTGAGAACCGCCGTACGGCCACCGCGTCGATCTGCGTCTCGGCGGGCGCCCGGAACAGCGCCACGAGCAGCGTCGACAGCCCGCCGAGCCAGACGGCGACCGCCAGCAGGTGCAGGACATCGACGGGCATCGCGAGGCCCGCCTGGATACCGGTGGAGGCGTGCTCGGCCATCGCCCAGCTCGCCGCCAGGCCCGCCGCGACGACGGCGCCGCCGATCGCCAGCCCGAAGGTGAGGTCCTTCTTCTCGGCATCGGCATCGACGCGGCCCCTGTCGGACAAGCCGCCCTCGTCGGACCCGTCGGCCACGTCGGTCTCATCCGACGCGACGGCCTCGTCCCGCCGCGCGTACGCCCCGAAGAGCACCGCGATGAACAGCGCGCCCGCGGCGAGCAGCAGCAGCCGCGAGACGAGTGCCGCACCCGCCTTGGTCTGCAGCACCTGCCCGAGCAGTGTCAGGTCGAAGATGTCGCCGACCTTGCCGGAGCCGACGTAGGAGCCGCGCAGGAGCAGCAGCGCGAGGGTGGCGCCGGTCAGCGTGAGCCACCCGGAGACCACGAGCCGTTGCACCGGACGGACCCCGGCGCCGCGCTGCCAGCAGGCCAGTACGAAGGCCGCGCCACCCACCAGAAGGATGAATCCGGCGTATGAGACATACCGCCCGAACCCATAGAGTGCGCCGACGACTCCGCCGCCCACGGCCGGGTCGGAGAGCGCGACGGAGGTCTGCGAGGGCGCGCCGATGGAGAACGTGAACGCGCCGGAGACGGGGTGGCTGTCCGCCGACACCACCTGGTAGGTGACGGTGAACGTGCCGTCGGGCAGCCCCGGGCGGAGCTTCACGCCGTAGGTGGTGCCGCCCAGGTCGGCGGCCTTGCCGGTGTCGACGCGCTTGCCCTTGGGGTCGAGCACGCGCACCGAGTCGTCGGACATCGCGACCTTCTCGGAGAACGTCAGCGAGATCTGGGCGGGTGCCTTGCCGACCACCGCTCCCTGCTGGGGGTCGCTGCCGGTCAGCGCGGCGTGCGCGGAGGCGGGCGTGGCGCCGGCCAGGACCGCGCCGATCACGGCGAGGAGCAGCAACAGCAGTGCCCGTACCCGAGAAGCGACCCCTCCAGTGGTGGTGGAAGCCGTACGGGGAGCGATGGTCTGTGTCACGGTGATCCCTCCCTCAGTGCCCGGTCTTCGGGTTGTACGTCGCGGACTTCACCGGCATGGAGACCTTCACCGTGCCTGCCTTGGTGAAGTGCAGCGTCACCGACACCTTCTCGCCCTCCAGAGGCTTGTGGGTGAGCTTTTCGAACATGAGGTGGTTGCCGCCGCTCGCGAAGTCGAGTGACCCGTCGGCGGGCACGGCGAACGACTTCTGTTCCTCCATCGCGCCGCCCTTGGTGGAGTGCAGCGTGACGTCGGAGGCGAGGTCGCTGGTGACGGAGGCCAGGGTGTCGGCGCCGCCGGAGTTGGTGACGGTGAAGAAACCGGCCGCCATGGTGTCCGTGACGGGGGCGGGCATGTAGGCGCCGGTGATCTTCAGCTCGGGCCTGCCCGTGTTGTCCGAGGAGGAGTCGTTGGAGCCGCAACCCGCCAGCGCCAGCGCCGTGGCCGTCAGCGCCGCGCATCCCGCGAGACGCCTCGAAGGGGCAACGGGTCGGCTCACGGATTCTCTCCCTTGATGAGCTTGGGGAGGTCCTTGGTGTAGTCGTCGACGGTGGCGTCCTCGCCGTAGATCACATAGCCCCCGTCGGTCTTCGGCGAGAACGCGATGACCTGGGTGCCGTGCACGGAGACGAGCTTGCCGTTCTTGTCCTTCGCCGTCGGCTCGATGGAGATGCCCAGGGTGCGGGCGCCCGCCTGGATGGTGGGGAAGTCGCCGGTGAGGCCGACGAAGGCGGGGTCGATCCCCTTGAGCCACTTGCCGAGCGTGGCGGGGGTGTCGCGGGCCGGGTCGGTGGTGACGAACACGACCTTGAGCTTGTCCTGTTCGGCCTTGGGCAGCTGCTTCTTGGCGACGGCGAGGTTGCTCATCGTCGTCGGGCAGACGTCGGGGCAGTGGGTGTAGCCGAAGTAGATCAGCGTCGGGACGCCCTTGGTCTCGGCCCGGAAGTCGTACTTCTTGCCGTTCGTGTCGGTGAGGACCAGGTCGGGCTTCTCGAACGCCTTGTCGAGGACCGTGGCTGCCTTGCCCGTGCCGGCCTCGGCGGACACGTCGGCGATGGGCTTGTTGCTGTCGTCGCCGCTGCCGCAGGCGGAAAGGGTCAGTGCGGCGGCGGCGAACAGGGCGGCCGCGGCATACGTCTTCTTGCGCATAGAAAAATGTCCCAGATGTGAGGGCTCCGGTGTGCACCGGGGTCGTACGACCTCTCTGACGAGGGCGTACGACCTACCGGTGCACAACGGAGGGGTGCGGTGGTCCTCAGGCCTCGGTGGGCCTCAGGCCTCGGTGCGCCGACGGCCGGCCAGAACGCCGTACGCCACGCCCGCCACGCCGACGACGATGCCGACGACACCGAGGACGCGCGCGGTGGTGTCACTGCTGTCGGAGGAGGAGGCAGCGGTGGACGAGGACGAGGCGGGGGCCGCCGTGGAGGTGTCGGAGGCGTCCTTGGCAGTGCCGGAGGACCCGTGGTGGCCGTCCGTGGACGCGTCGGAGAGCGTGAGTACCGGAGCCGGGTTCTCGGGCTCCTCCTGGCCCTCCTTCTGCGGCTCGATCCAGCGCACGACGTCCTTGTTGTCGTACGTCTGGATCGCCTTGAAGACGAGCTCCTCGGTGTCCTCGGGGAGCGCGCCGACGGAGAGCGGGAACTTCTGGAAGAAGCCCGGCTCGATGCCCTTGCCGGTGGCGGTCCAGGTGACCTTGGTGACGGCCTCGGAGATCTTCTCGCCGTGCATCGTGAGCGGCTTGGCCAGCTTGCTCTTGGTGACCTTCACGGACCAGCCGTCGAGGGGCTGCGGCATGACGGAGGCGAGCGGGTGGTCGGTCGGGAAGTTCACCTCGACCTTGTTGGTCGAGGCGTCGTCGCGCTCGTTGGGGACCTTGAAGTCGACGACGGCGTAACCACCCTTGGCGGCCTCGCCCTCCGGCTGCACGCTGACGTGCGCGAAGGCGGGGGCGGAGACGGCGAGGACGGCCGAGGCGGCGACGGCACCGGCGGCGGCGATACGGGAAGCCTTCATGGAAGAGAGCACTCCACTTTCAGTCCGATGAGAAGAGAAGGAGGGTGCGCGTGCGAAAGGCGCGATGGGCCTCTGGGGGATGTTTTCGCGTGCACGCGCGCGTGCCGCACGACGGCATCCCCTTCGGATCGGTCCGGTGGAGTGGCCCGTCGTGTCAGGCGGCGAGGACGAGCGTGGAGTGGGGCGGTCCGCGGCGGACGACGCTGTGCTGGAGCTCGGCGGTACGGGGCTTGGGTGGCGTCAGAAGCGCGGTGCGCCGGGGGCGCGGTGCCGCGTCGGGCGTACTCGGAAGTCCGGCCCGCAGGGCGCGTACAAGCGCGAGCGCCCCGCGCAGGGACCGTACGAGCGCCCCTTCCGAGACTCCGTGCGCGGACAGACGTATCAGCCGCAGCAGTGCCAGATCACCGCGGCGCAGCACCCAACCGGCGGCGACGGCCGCGAGGACGTGGCCGAGCAGCATCGGCAGGGACGGCCACACGGACATCGAGGACCGAGTGGCGGCCGACATCGCGTCCGAGGAGTGGTGCATGGGCATGGACATGGACATGGACGGAGTCGTGCCCGTGTCGAGCCGTGCGTCAGCGAGGATCTTCATGGCCTGAGCCGGGCTGATCGCCGCCGCCGTCGTGCCGCACACGAGGCGAGCGGCACGTTCCACGAGTGAGGTGTCGGCCATCGACATGGAGCCCGAGCCCGCCGTGGCGGTTCCGGCGAGCCCGAAGAGCGTGTGCAGGGCGGTCTGACCACTCGCGAGCAGCCCGGCGATGCCGGGCAGCGAACGCTCCCGTCCCGCCAGCGCGGCGGCGACGGCGAAGACCGCGAGGAATCCGGCGCCGAGTGTCCACAGCGGGACGGTGGTGCAGGAGGCGAGCCCATGACCGGCCGCGGCCAGCACGACACAGACCGCGGCGAACACCGCGGCCCGCAGAATCCGGAGCCCGTGTCCGGAGCGCGCCCTGCGCTGGTGGGGGGCAGTCATGGCGGGCTCATCATCGCACTGGACCTACCCGCTTCCTACGCCAGGTCCGCGAGACGACGGTCCGAGAGCCGTGGTCCGGAAGATCATGATCTGGGCCGAACCACCCGCACATACACCGAGGGTTGTCGCCTGCGCATCCGCCATATGGGCGGCATCACGTCACGCAGGCGATTGCGCACAGGTGGTTGCGGCAATACGTAACGGTATGTCGAGCCGCGGCCGGGAGGCTGGAGCATGAGCATCTGGTGGTCACTCCATTTGCGGCGTGAGGCTGCGAGCGTTCCGCTCGCCAGACGTCTGCTGCTCGGCACGATGGAGACGGCGGGTGTCGATCCGGATGTCTCGTACGACCTCTCCGTGGCCCTCAGCGAGGCCTGCGCCAACGCCGTGGAGCACGGTGGCGACGCCGCTCCCGGTACCGCGTCCGAGGCCTATCGGGTCACCGCCTACCTCGACGGTGAGAAGTGCCGCATCGAGGTCTCCGACGCCGGCCCGGGGTTCGCCCCGGGCCGTGCGCGTCCCGCGCTCCGCCCGGTCCGCAGCGACGCCGAGCACGGCCGGGGGCTGTGCCTGATCCGGGAACTCGCCGATCATGTCCAGATCGGCAACGAACCGGGACGGGGCGGCGCGGTGGTCAGTTTCGACAAGATCCTCAAGTGGAAGAAGGACGCGCCGCTGATGGCGGTTTAGAGCAGGTTCAGAGCCTGTCCGCCGGACAGGCCCTGGCGCCGGGGCAGGGACGGATCGCCAAGGCGGTCTCGCTCAGCGGGAGTTCGGCCCTGACCTCGTAGCCTCCCCCGGGACGGGGTCCGGCTCGCAGGCGGCCGCCCACGGACTGGGCGCGTTCGCGCATGCCGACGAGACCGAAGCCGCCGCCCGGGACCGGCGGTGTGGGCGGGGCGGATCGGACGGTGCCTCCGTCGTCGGCGACCGTGAGGGTCAGCAGGTCGTGGGAGTAGGCGAGCCGGACCCGGGCGGTCTGGGCGGCTGCGTGTTTGGTGACGTTGGTGAGCGCTTCCTCTTAGGGCTCGCGCATGAGCAGCCGCGAGGACGAGACGCTGGCGCGGGCCGCCGTGGCCGCGCTGACAGGGCAACTGGAGCTCACCCCCAAACCCGGCCTGCCCGATCCGCGCGATCTCGGGGCCCCGGCGACCCGCCGGGACCTGTGTTCCCTGCGCTGGTCGGCCAAGGCGCTGACGCCCGGCCTCGCGGCCATGGCGGCCGCCGCCCGCCGCACCGGCCGGCCCACGCCCGAACTCCGCACGGAACTGGGCGCGATCGGCCGGTCCACCGAACACTCGGTGACGCTGGCGGGCGGTGGCCACCGCGGGGCGCTGTGGGTCCTGGGCCTCCTGGTCGCGGCGGCGGCCCTGGACCCAGGGGCCAAGGGTGCCGAGGTCGCCGCCACCGCCAAGCGGATCGCGACGCACCCCGACCGGCGGGCGCCCCGGCGGCCTTCCCGGGGGTCGTCCATGTCCGCG
>NZ_JBEYFS010000003.1:51338-121515 GCF_040634475.1 Streptomyces sp. NPDC007095 | reverse complement strand
CCAACTCCACCGAGTTCGACTCCGCCACCGCGCACCCGGTCATCTCCACCATGGCAGAGCATCGACATCGTGGCCGCCCGCCCTGACCGCGAGGGCCGCCGGAGCGCGCTCGCACAGACCCAGGCAGGGGCTGCGCTCGACGCCGACGCCGCTGCCGGGCCCGAGGCGGGCCTCGACCCCGGCACACAGCTCCGCCGCGCCCGCCGCCGCGCACGCGAGGTCCGTGCACACGTGCAGCACGGTCGCGGGGCGCGGTTTCACCGAGAACATCGCGTAGAAGGTCGCGACCCCGTACGCCTCCGCCGGTGGCACGGTCAGCCTGCGGCACAGGTAGTCGAGCGCGCCCTCGCTGATCCAGCCGATCCGGTCGTTGACGGCGTGCAGCCCCGGCAACAGCAGGTCGCGGCGTTCGCGCGCCTCCCGGCCGCCGCGCGCCCACCTGAGGTCGGCGGCCCTCATCTCATCGCGCGCGGCGCCTTCCCACGAGGACTCCGGAGGACCGAGCAGCGCGTCGATCGCCGCCCGCTCCTCGTCCGTCGGCTTGCTGTCACCGAAGTGCAGATCCACCACATCACCTCACTTGAGTCGCGACCGGCAGCCTCTCGATCCGGATGGCCGACGCCTTGAACTCCGCCGTCCCCGCGATCGGGCAGTTTGCTTCGATCGTCAGCTGGTTGGTGTCCACCTCGTCGGGAAAGTGCATGGTCATGAACGCAAGGCCGGGCCGCAGCGCGGTGTCGATCCACACCGGTGCCACGACGGATCCCCGGCGCGAGGAGATCTGGACCTCCTCGCCCACCACGACCCCGTAGTGCTCGGCGTCCTCCGGGCAGAGCTCGACGTACTCGCCGCGCCGCAGCGGCGAGGCGAAACCGCCGCTCTGCACCCCGGTGTTGTACGAGTCGAGCCGCCGCCCGGTGGTGAGCCGGATCGGGTACTCCTCGTCCGTCAGGTCCACGGGCGGGTCGTGCTGGACGATCCCGAACGGCGCGGGCCGGCCGCGCTCGGCGGGGTCCGCCGCCCACAACCGGCCGTGCAGATAGGTGGGTTCGATCCGCCCGATGTCGGGGCAGGGCCACTGGATGCCCTGGTGCTCCGCCAGACGTTCGTACGTCATCCCGTAGTGGTCCGGCGACACCGACCGCAGCTCGTTCCAGACGGCCTCGGCGTCCTCGTACTTCCATGCGTGCCCGAGGCGCGCGGCGAGGTCGCAGAGGATGTCGATGTCCTCGCGGGCCTCACCGGGCGGAGTCACCGCGGCGCGTACCCGCTGCACGCGCCGCTCGCTGTTGGTGGTGGTGCCCTCGGTCTCCGCCCACCCGGCGGTCGCGGGCAGCACGACGTCCGCCAACTGGGCGGTCTTCGTGAGGAAGATGTCCTGCACGACGAGGAAGTCGAGGGCACCCAGCCGCCGTACCGCCTGTTCGCTGTCGGCCTCCGACTGCGCCGGGTTCTCGCCGATGCAGTAGACGGCCTTGAGCGTGCCCTCCTCCATGGCCTCGAACATCTCCGTCAGGTTCAGCCCGTAGTGCGGCTGGATGACGGTGCCCCAGGCGGACTCGAACTTCAGCCGCGCCTCGGGGTCGAGGATGTCCTGGAAGCCGGGGAGGCGGTTGGGGATGGCGCCCATGTCTCCGCCGCCCTGCACGTTGTTCTGCCCGCGCAGGGGCTGGAGCCCGGAGCCGTGGCGGCCCACGTGCCCGGTCAGCAGGGTCAGGTTGATCAGCGCGCGGACGTTGTCGGTGCCGTTGTGGTGCTCGGTGATGCCGAGGGTCCAGCACAGCTGGGCGCGCTCGGCCCGTGCGTACGCGTGCGCCAACTCCCTTATCGCCGCCGCCGGTACGCCCGTCACCTTCTCGGCGAGCGACAGCGTCCAGGGCTCGACGAGCGCCTTGTACTCCTCGAAGCCGCTGGTCGCCCGCTCGATGAAGGCGTGGTTGGCGAGGCCCGCGTGGATGATCTCGCGGCCGATCGCGTGCGCCATCGGGATGTCGGTGCCGACGTTCAGACCGAGCCAGCTCTCCGCCCACTCGGCCGTGGACGTACGGCGCGGGTCGACCGCGTACATCCGGGCGCCGTTCCTGATCCCCTTCAGCACGTGCTGGAAGAAGATCGGGTGTGCGAAGCGGGCGTTGGAGCCCCACATCACGATGAGGTCGGTCTCCTCGACCTCCGCGTAGGAGGAGGTGCCGCCGCCGGAACCGAAGGCGGCGCTCAGGCCCGCGACGCTCGGGGCGTGACAGGTGCGGTTGCAGGAGTCGACGTTGTTCGTGCCCATCACGACCCGGGCGAACTTCTGGGCCACGTAGTTCATCTCGTTGGTCGCGCGGGCGCAGGAGAACAGGCCGAAGGCGCCGCGGGCGGCACCCAGTCCCGCCGCCGCACGGGTCAGGGCCTCGTCCCAGGTGGCCCGCCGGAAGGGCTCGTCGCGTGAGTCACGGACCAGGGGGTGCGTGAGCCGGGCGTAGATCTTCGATTCACGTTTCCTCATGCGGCGCTCCTCAGCGCGAGCAGGTCCGAGATCGCGTGGACGGTGCGCAGGGTGGGCACCTCGACGCCGGTGATGTCCGCCAGCTCGACGACCGCCGCCAGCAGTACGTCCAGTTCGAGCGGCTTGCCGCGCTCCAGGTCCTGGAGAGTGGAGGTGCGGTGGTCGCCGACGCGCTCGGCGCCGGCCAGCCGCCGTTCGATGGAGACACCCACCTCGCAGCCGAGCGCCTCGGCGACCGCGAGCGTCTCGGTCATCATGATCTCGATGACCTTGCGGGTACCGCCGTGCAGGCACATCTGCCGCATCGTCGCGCGGGCCAGCGCGCTGATCGGGTTGAAGGAGATGTTGCCGAGCAGCTTGAGCCAGATGTCGTTGCGCAGAGCCCGTTCGACCGGGCACTTGAGGCCGCCTGCCGTCATGGCCTCGCTGAACGCCGTGCACCGCTCGGACAGGGAACGGTCGGGCTCGCCGATGGAGAACCGGGTGCCTTCCAAGTGCCGTACGACGCCCGGTCCTTCCAGCTCGGTCGCGGCGTACACGACACACCCGATGGCCCGTTCGGGCGCGAGCACCGCACTGACCGCGCCGTCCGGGTCCACGCTCTCCACACGGTGGCCGTCGTGCGGGCCGCCGTGCCGGTGGAAGTACCACCAGGGGATGCCGTTCTGGGCGGCGATCACCGCCGTGGTGTCGTGCAGCAGAGGCTCGATCAGCGGCCCGCACGCCGCGTACGAGTTGGCCTTCAGGCCGAGCAGGACGTAGTCGACCGGGCCGACCTCGGCCGGGTCGTCGGTGGCATGGGCGCGCGCGGTGAAGTCGCCGCGCGGACTGAGGACTTGGACTCCGTGCTGCCTCATGGCCGCAAGATGCGGTCCACGGGCGATGAGGTGCACATCGGCGCCGGCGCGGTGCAGCGCGGCGCCGACGTAGGCGCCGATCGCACCGGCGCCGAGAACGGCGACTTTCACTGTGGCTCGCTCCGTTCGGTCGAGGGTACCGAGGAACTGCCGAACTCTGTCGACGAAATATTGTCTACAGTATGGAACTTGAGGCGGCAAGGCTTCGCGCAGCACCTCGACGGGCCGCCGCGAGGACCCGTCGACCGTTCGTCGCGCGCTGGATACCGCTCACCGCATACCGTCGAGGAGTTGGTGTCGAACGGCTTCACAACCGGGCAACCGCTTCCTATCGTCCGGGATCATGAGTCCCCCCGTCGCGCCACCCGGCTGGAGCCGCTGGCTCGTCCCGCCCGCCGCACTGTCCGTCCACCTCTCCATCGGCCAGGCGTACGCCTGGAGCGTCTTCAAGCCGCCGCTCGAATCCGCGCTCGGCCTCAGCGGGACCCAGAGCGCGCTGCCCTTCCAGCTCGGCATCGTCATGCTCGGGCTGTCCGCCGCGTTCGGCGGCACCCTCGTCGAGCGCAACGGACCGCGCTGGGCGATGACAGTCGCCCTGGTCTGCTTCTCCACCGGCTTCCTGATCGCCTCGCTCGGCGCCGCCACCGAGCAGTACTGGCTGATCGTGTTCGGCTACGGCTTCGTCGGCGGCATCGGCCTCGGCATCGGCTACATCTCGCCCGTGTCGACCCTGATCAAGTGGTTCCCGGACCGGCCCGGCATGGCCACCGGTATCGCGATCATGGGCTTCGGCGGCGGTGCGCTCATCGCCTCGCCGTGGTCCGCGCAGATGCTGAAGTCCTTCGGTTCCGACTCCTCCGGCATCGCGCTCGCCTTCCTCGTGCACGGGCTGTCGTACGCCGTCTTCATGACGCTCGGCGTCCTGCTGGTGCGGGTGCCGCGCGGCGACAAGCCGCCGGTCAAGGCCGGACCCGCGCCGCTCGACGGGGTGCAGGTGTCCGCGAACAGCGCCGTGCGCACCCCGCAGTTCTGGTGCCTGTGGGTCGTGCTCTGCATGAACGTGACCGCGGGCATCGGCATCCTGGAGAAGGCCGCCCCGATGATCACGGACTTCTTCGCGGACACCTCCACCCCGGTGTCGGTCTCCGCCGCCGCGGGCTTCGTGGCACTGCTCTCGGCCGCGAACATGGCGGGCCGGATCGGCTGGTCCTCCACGTCCGACCTGATCGGCCGCAAGAACATCTACCGCGTCTACCTCGGCGTGGGCGCGATCATGTATCTGCTGATCTCGCAGTTCGGGGACTCCTCCAAGCCCCTGTTCATCGTCTGCGCCCTGGTGATCCTGTCCTTCTACGGCGGCGGTTTCGCGACGGTTCCCGCCTACCTGAAGGACCTCTTCGGCACCTACCAGGTCGGCGCCATCCACGGCCGGCTGCTCACCGCCTGGTCCACGGCCGGCGTCCTCGGCCCGCTGATCGTCAACTGGGTCGCGGACCGCCAGAAGGAGGCGGGCAAGCACGGTGCGCAGCTCTACGACACCTCGTTCCTGATCATGATCGGGCTGCTGGTCGTCGGGTTCGTCGCCAATGAGCTGGTGCGACCCGTCCATGCCCGCCACCACATCCCCGCCCCGAGGGAGGCCGCCGATGACGACTCCGTCCAGCCCCAGCAGTCCGCCTGACCTCCCCCACTCTCGGCTTCGCTCGAGCGGGGGGACCCACATTCCACTGATCGCCTTCGCCTGGCTGTGGGTGGGCGCGCCCCTCTGCTACGGCCTGTACGAGCTCGTCCTGAAGGCCAAGCAGCTGTTCACGGGGTGACGCCCGCTGTACGGACGTGCACGGGGCGTGTGTGCGGACGTTGGCAGGACGTCCGAAGGTCTGACAGAAGCCGACAAGCCTGACGCCGCTTTCCTGTGGCAACACCTGCCGTCGTACCCACGAGTCACTGATCAGACTGGAGGATCCCCCTACCCAAGGCAACGAGGGAGACCCCCCAATGAACGGCTCACGCATCGCGGCCGTCGGCCACTACCAGCCCGCCAAGGTACTCACCAACGAGGACCTGGCGGGCCTGGTCGACACCAGTGACGAGTGGATCACGAGCCGGGTGGGCATCCGCACGCGCCACATCGCCGGTCCCGACGAGCCCGTCGACGAGCTGGCCGCGCACGCCGCGGCCAAGGCACTCGCGGCGGCGGGTCTGACCTCGGGCGACATCGACCTGGTGCTGGTCGCGACCTCCACGGCGATCGACCGCTCCCCGAACATGGCCGCCCGGGTCGCCGCCCGCCTCGGCGTGCCCTCCCCGGCCGCGATGGACGTCAACGTGGTCTGCGCGGGCTTCACGCACGCGCTCGCCACCGCCGACCACGCCGTGCGCGCGGGGGCGGCGACCCGCGCCCTCGTCATCGGCGCGGACAAGATGTCCGAGGTCACGGACTGGAGCGACCGTACGACCTGTGTCCTCGTCGGGGACGGGGCGGGGGCCGCGGTGGTCGAGGCCGCCGCCCCCGGCGCCGAGCCCGGGATCGGGCCGGTGCTGTGGGGATCGGTGCCCGAGATGGGGCACGCCGTGCGTATCGAGGGCACGCCCCCGCGGTTCGCGCAGGAGGGGCAGAGCGTCTACCGCTGGGCGACGACACGGCTCCCGGCGATCGCCCGGCAGGCCTGCGAGCGGGCCGGGCTCGCGCCCGAGGACCTCGCCGCGGTCGTTCTGCACCAGGCGAACCTGCGCATCATCGAACCCCTCGCCGCGAAGATCGGCGCCGTGAACGCCGTCGTCGCGCGCGACGTGGTCGACTCCGGGAACACCTCCGCCGCCAGCATCCCGCTCGCCTTCTCCAAGCTCGTCGAACGCGGCGAGATCAGCGCCGGCGACCCGGTGCTCCTCTTCGGCTTCGGCGGCAACCTCTCGTACGCGGGACAGGTCGTCCACTGCCCCTGACGTGCGCTGACACCCGGATGTGACGTGTCCGACTCTCCCCGGACCTGGCCATGGTGCGCCGTAGACTGTAGACGAAAGACAATCGATACTGTCTGCTGACACCTGTTTTCCGGTGACGGCGACGGTGGCGGTGACGGGATGGCTCGGCAGGAGGGGACCGCGATGTTGTCGACAGGACTGCCGCCGGGGGCGGTGCCCAAGCTCGAGCGGCCCGGCCCGCTGCGCGACCGCGTCTACGAGGCGCTGCTCGAACTCATCACGACCCGCGCCCTCCAGCCGGGCCAGCACCTGGTCGAGAGCGAGCTCGCCGGGCATCTCGGCGTCTCCCGGCAGCCGGTCCGCGAGGCGCTCCAGCGGCTGAACACGGAGGGGTGGGTCGATCTTCGGCCCGCCCAGGGCGCCTTCGTGCACGAGCCGACCAAGGAGGAGGCCGACCAGCTCCTCACGGTCCGTACGCTGCTGGAGGCCGAGGCCGCCCGGCTCGCCGCCGCCAACGCGGGCACCGCCGGCATCACCGCACTCGAGGAACTGTGTGCCGAGGGCGAGCGCGCGGTCGCCGCCGACGACGTGGACCGCGCGGTCGCGATGAACGCCCGCTTCCACGCGAAGGTCATGGAGCTCGCGGGCAACACGGTCCTCGCCGAGCTGGCCGCCCAGGTCGACCGCCGGGTCCGCTGGTACTACACCCCGGTCGCCCGGCAGCGCGGCCACCAGTCCTGGATCGAGCACCGCGACCTCATCGCGGCCATCGCCGCCCGTGACGAACCCCGCGCCACCCAGGTCATGCGCGCCCACACGGAACACACGCGCAAGACGTACCACGAGCGCGAACTGTCCTGACCCCGCTGTCGACCGACCGGAGCCGCCCGCCGTCGCCGTGTGGGGCGCCGCGCCGCGGTCTACGCCGGGGGCACGATGCGGTACCCGAGGCGGAGGACGAGCTTGAGGGTCTCCACGGCGAGCTCCCGGTCGTACTCCTTCTCCGGCTCCGGCAGCTCCGGATAGGGGACGAGGAGGGGATGGGTCAGCGCGGTGTCGCTGCGCTCCGCACCGGGACGCCAGCCTTCCGCGAAGCGGCGCCGTGCCCAGCGGGCATGCGCGTTCTCCGCCAGTTCCTCGACGAGCGCCAGCAGGCCCGCGTCGAGTTCGATCCCACTGGTGTCGAGGGGAGCGGGCGTCCAGCCGTTCTCTGCCATGCCTCACGATCCGGAGTAGTCGGAGGTGATCTGACCGGTGAAGAAGCCGTCCATGTGCTGGACGATCAGGGCGACCCGCTCGGCCTCGGTCAGGTCGGAGATGTCGGCGCCCTGCTCGGGAATCAGTTCCTCGGAACTGCCGTCGAGGAAATAGGGAATGATGGTCAGCCGCCCCTCGTCGCTGAGCCGACGGGCGGTCGCCAATTCGCGGCGGCACCACTCACTGCGCCAATAGGCCTGACTTACCAGCGGGACGAACACCTTGCTCGCCGCGAGCTGCTGCTCCAGCCGGTCCTGCCATTTCGAGCCGCGCGGGATCGTGTTGTTGTACACGTAGTGGAAGAAGGTGAAGTTCTGGAGCTTGAGGGCACGTCCGACCTCGCGTGACAGCGCGTCGTCCGGTCCCGCCGTGCTGAGGAAAATCTTGCCGTCGGCGCGGCCGGTGCTGCGGATGTAGCCGATCCCCTCGTCGAGGTTGCGGAACTGCTGCCGGGGCAGGTCGAACCGCTCCAGCTGCTGTTCCAGCCGGGCGGCGAACTCACCGGGGTTGTTCCACCACAGCACGGGATCCTGCTCGAAGGTGGCGTGGCGCAGGGTCTCGCCCACGACCAGGTCCGGGACCCGGGGCCGCAGACCGTTCGCGGGGTCGTGGTGGATCACGTTCAGGGTCGGGATGGACCGGCCGAGAAGCAGGTGGAAGAGCCGGTCGAGAGGCTCATGGTCACTGATGTCGATGACGACGAAGTCGAGCGGGTCGAGCTGGAGGGGGATCTCCGCCGGATCCGTGAAATCGACCTTCACCTCTTTGACGGCGTACCCGAACTTCGCCAGGGTCTGCGTGATCAGGGGCTTCGCCGCCCGGTAGGCGGGAGTGTCGGGTACCGCGAGCCCCACCTCGCCGACGAGTTGATCGCCCGCAGAGGAGTAACCTCGCGCCTTGAGGGCGAGCTGCCGGATCGGCTGTTCGAAGCCGTCGTACGTGTCCAGCTCGTCCCGGTCGAAGACGAACCGCTCCTGGACGTTCGGGAAGTGATAACCGGGGACGCCCTTCTCGACGAAGACCAGCAGGGGTTTGATCGCCCGGGCCGCCAGCACCCGGGCCGCCAGCCCATACTCGTAGACGATGAACGGCGAACACTTGTAGGCGGGCTGATCCCTGCGCAGGGTGACCACGCCGACGAAGCAGGCACTGCGCCGCATCATCATCTCCAGATGACAGGTCGACAGCGCGCCGGCGGACTTCGGGTCGACCGTGAATCCGAATCCGTGCGCCTCGAAGGCGCGCCAGAAGAACTCGTTCACATCGCGGTCTTCCCGCCGATAGCTGTGGCTGAAGTAAGTGGGAATCCGCCGTGCCGCGACCATGACCGCTCTTCACTTCCCCGTGGACTCGTTGCGCGGGCTCGCGAGCTGAACCCAGGTGCCCATTTCCCGCTGTTCGATCCGCGACACACTCGCGGCGAGGTTCCTGTCCCGGGTGCTCTCGTCGTCGTACGGCCTGGAGCCGGTCAGATACAGCCGACGTTCCGCCTCGACGGCCTCACGGGCTTGGCTGAAGCGAAGATAGTCGTCCTGCCAGTGGAAGGTGGAGCGCAGCCCGGTGATGACCACGACCAGGCCGCCCAGCACCGCGGGCAACCGCGCGTTCCCCGGCACCATGACCGCCGACACCGGAATGGCCGCGGAGAGGACCAGCTGCAGGACATCGGTCAGCCGGAAGTACCTGCGGGCCTTGATGGCGGCGGCCCGGTACCACTCATAGGACCCGTTGGCGATGCCCAGGGCATAGCCGGGGTCCGGGAACTCCTCGCGCGAGGTCTCCGGCACCATGCGCTCCCCCCAGCACTTGACGACCACGCGGACGTGACGACCACTCCTGTCCGCAGGCACAGCGTAGCCGCGCGGTCACCTGGCTGAATCCCGCTCGGCCCAACGCGCCTCGACCGCCAGCATCATCACCAACAGTGCCACCAGAAAAAGGAGTTGGGCGAGCGCCGACAGATGGGTGCCGAGGAACGCGGTCGCCAGGGCGATCGGTACGGTCGTGGCCCGGTAGGTCAGCGGTGTCAGCCGCAACACCGCACGGAACGCCACGTCCCCGGCGAGGAACAGCGCCACCCCGCCCGCGACCGCGACGGCGGGACCGGTGTGCAGCTGTTCCGTGAGGTGCCCCAGCGACTTCTTCACGCCCGCGGCGAGATAGGCGATGCCGAGCAGCATGGGCAGGAAGGCGTAGTAGTACGCGTTCATCGCGAGCCGCCAGCGGCGGTCCTGCGGGGTCGCGGCGAACACGGCCTCCGCGCGGTCCTCGTCGCGCACGAAATACGTCCACCACAGTGTGCTCGCCAACGCGAGGGCCAGGAAGGCCCCGCCGAACACATTGGCCGTGAACGGCAGATCGCCGATGCCGATGCCGATCGCGATGACGGACTCGCCGAACGCGACGATCAGCAGCAGCCCGTGCCGTTCCACGAAATGCGCCGGGTCGAGGCCGCCCAACTGAGCGCGCAGAAAGGCGGCTTCGCGTCCGTCCCGGCGGCGCGGACCGTGCTCGGCCAGGAACGGCGTGACGAACTGCAGCACCAGCGCGAGCAGCCACAGCCCGTCCGCGGCGAGTCCGTCGAAGAGGCCCGCGGCCGTCACCGACAGCGCGGCGAGGGAGTTCGGCACCGCGTACCAGATGACGTCCCGGCCGTGGCTGCGCGTGTAGAGCGTGCTGTGCACGAGGACGACGGCCAGGAAGCCGAGGCCGAAGACGACCCCGCCGTCGTCGAAGGCGCGCGGGATCGCCAGCGCGCAGACCAGGAAGGACGCCATGCCCAGCATCAGCAGGATGCGGCGTGAGGGGCGGTCGGGCGGCACCTGGTTGGTGAGGTACGCGTAGGCGCCGTACATCCAGAACAGCACGACGAAGATCAGTGCGACGCGTCCCGCCGTGGCGAACGACAGGTCGGCGGTCAGCATCACGGTGAGCTGGGTGAGCGTGAAGACGAATACCAGGTCGAAGAAGAGTTCCAGGGTGCTGACTCTGCGCCCCGGCTCCGCCACCGGCACGGGATGTGTTCCGTCCACGGCCTGCCGATGTGGTTCGTCGGCTGTCGGCCGATGTGCTACGTCCGCTGCCGCGGGTCTTGGCCCGTCCGCTGCCGTGTTCATGTGGGTCCCCCTGACGCGATCGGTGAGGAGATCGTATGCGGCCTCCCCGCCGCCGCTCCCGGATCTCGCTTTGTCCACTCAGTGGAGAAAGTTGACGGCAATCTCTGTGCAACTTCTTCCCACTCCCGGCAGCCGCTGCTACGTTCCCATCGAAAGCAAGCCACGGTGATGTGGCCAAAACCCGTTGGACACTGGCCGATTGAGGCGGGGAGGGGCTCGTGAGACGCATGACGGCACGACCCGCGAACGCGCACCAGGCGCGACTGCTGCGCCTGCTGCGTGACGGCGGCCCCAACTCCCGTGCCCAGCTGGGCGATCAGGTCGACCTCTCCCGGTCGAAGCTGGCCGTCGAGGTGGAACGGCTCCTGGAGACCGGACTTGTGGTCGCCGACGGCCTCGCCGCATCCCGAGGCGGCCGCCGCTCCCACAACATCCGGCTCGCCCCTGCGCTGCGCTTCCTCGGCATCGACATCGGGGCCACCTCGATCGACGTGGCCGTCACCAACGCCGAGCTGGAGGTCCTGGGCCACATCAACCAGCCCATGGACGTCCGCGAGGGACCGGTCGCCGTCTTCGAGCAAGTCCTCGCCATGGCGGCCAAGTTGAGGTCATCGGGGCTCGCGGAGGGATTCGACGGCGCCGGGATCGGCGTTCCGGGTCCGGTCCGCTTCCCCGAGGGCGTTCCGGTCGCACCGCCGATCATGCCCGGCTGGGACGGCTTCCCGGTCCGCGAGGCGCTCAGCCAGGACCTGGGCTGCCCCGTCATGGTCGACAACGACGTGAACCTGATGGCCATGGGGGAACAGCACGCGGGCGTCGCACGCTCCGTGGGCGACTTCCTCTGCGTCAAGATCGGCACCGGTATCGGCTGCGGCATCGTCGTCGGCGGTGAGGTCTACCGCGGTACGACGGGCAGCGCCGGCGACATAGGGCACATCCAGGCCGTACCCGACGGGCGTCCGTGCGCCTGCGGCAACAGGGGCTGCCTGGAGGCCCACTTCAGCGGGGCCGCGCTCGCCCGGGACGCCACAGAGGCCGCCCAGCAGGGGCTTTCGGCGGAGCTTGCCGCACGGCTGGAGGCGGCGGGCACGCTGAGCGCCGTCGACGTCGCCGCCGCGGCCGCCGCGGGCGACGCCACCGCCCTCGCGCTGATCCGCGAGGGCGGCAACCGCACGGGGCAGGTCATCGCCGGCCTCGTCTCGTTCTTCAACCCGGGCCTGGTGGTGATCGGCGGCGGCGTCACCGGCCTCGGCCACACGCTGCTCGCCGCGATCCGCACCCAGGTGTACCGCCAGTCACTGCCGCTGGCGACCGGCAACCTGCCCATCGTGCTGGGGGAGTTGGGACCGACCGCCGGGGTCATCGGCGCGGCCCGGCTCATCAGCGACCACTTGTTCTCGCCCGCGTAACCCTGCCAGAGCCGCACGAAACACCCCTGCCAGAGCCGCACCAAAAGTCACCTCACCAAGTCCGCTCACCAAAGTCCGCTCACCAAAGCCACCCCACCAAAGCCACCCCACCAAGCCACCCCACCTGTACAGCGCCCTGCTCTGCCCTGCCCGAAAACGCCCGCTCCGCGGACGCACCGCCCTGAAACCGGCCCGCACGCCCGCCAAGGGGAACCGTCATGGCACCAGAACCACCGCTGCTCACCATGTCCGGCATCACCAAGTCGTTCCCCGGAGTCCGGGCCCTCGACGGCGTCGACCTCGACGTCCAGGGCGGCGAGGTGCACTGTCTGCTCGGCCAGAACGGGGCCGGAAAGTCCACCCTCATCAAGGTCCTGGCCGGCGCCCACCAGCCCGACGGCGGCACCATCGGCTGGCGCGGCGAACCCGTCACGCTCCGCTCCCCGATCGCCGCCATGCGCCTCGGTATCGCCACCATCTACCAGGAACTGGACCTGGTGGAGGGCCTGTCGGTGGCCGAGAACGTCCACCTCGGCCATGAACCCACCGCCGCCGGTTTCGTCGTACGGGGAAAGGCGGCCAAGGCGTCAACGACGCAGCTGCTACGCCGACTCGGCCATCCGGAGATCGACCCGGCGCGCCTCGTCGGTGAGCTGTCGGCCGCCCAGCAGCAGATCGTCTCCATGGCGCGGGCACTCTCCCACGACGTACGCCTCATCGTCATGGACGAGCCGTCCGCAGCCCTCGACCCCGACGAGGTCGACAACCTCTTCCGTATCGTCGGCGACCTCACCGCGGACGGTGTCGCCGTCGTCTACATCTCGCACCGGCTGGAGGAGATCCGCCGCATCGGCGACCGGGTGACCGTACTGAAGGACGGCCGCGCGGTCGCGGGCGGACTGCCCGCGAAGTCCACCCCGACCCGCGAGGTGGTGGCGCTGATGACGGGCCGCAACGTCGAGTACGTCTTCCCGCAACGGCCCACGAGACCGCCTACGTCCGAGCCGGCACTCAGAGTCCAAGGACTCGCACGGTCAGGCGAGTTCGAGCCCCTCGACCTCGAACTGCGCCCCGGTGAGATCGTCGGCCTGGCCGGGCTCGTCGGCTCCGGGCGCTCCGAGATCCTGGAGACGATCTACGGGGCCCGCAAGTCGACGGCCGGTCAAGTCACCGTCGGCGGGCGAGTGTTGCGGCCAGGAAGCGTACGTGCCGCCGTCCGCGCCGGGCTCGGACTCGCCCCCGAGGAGCGTAAGGCGCAGGGCCTGCTGATGCTGGAATCCGTCACCCGCAATGTGTCCGTGTCCTCCATGTCCCGCTTCTCGCGCGGGGGTTGGATCGACCGGAGCGCCGAGCGAGGCGCCGCCCGCGCCGCGACACGTGAGCTGTCGCTGCGCCCCGACAACCCGTCCGTCCCGATCCGGACGCTGTCCGGCGGCAACCAGCAGAAGGCCGTCCTGGCCCGCTGGCTGCTGCGCGGCTGCCGCGTCCTGCTCCTCGACGAACCCACTCGCGGTGTCGACGTCGGTGCCCGCGCCGAGCTGTACGCGGTCATCCGCCGCCTCGCCGACGAGGGCCTCGCCGTGCTGCTCGTGTCGAGCGAGGTGCCCGAGGTGCTGGGACTCGCCGACCGCGTGCTGGTGCTCAGGGAGGGCCGCGTCGTGTACACGGCGCCCGCCCAGGAGCTCGACGAACACCGCGTACTCGACCTCGTCATGGAAGGAAGCCCGGCGTCATGACGCAGCCCGTGTCCCCGCCCCGGGGCAGCACCGACAAGGTGCCGCCGATGGGCGAACTCCCCGCGTGGCGGACCCTCGCCGCCCGCGCCGACGTCCGCACCCTCTCGCTCCTCGGAGTGCTCGTCGCCCTGGTCGTCATCGGCGGCATCACCAAGCCCGACGAGTTCCTCGACACCCGCAACCTCCAGCTCGTCCTCACCCAGGCCTCGGTGATCGGCGTCGTCACCGTCGGCATGACCTTCGTCATCACCTCCGGCGGCATCGACCTGTCGGTCGGCGCGATCGTCGCGCTGTCCTCGGTGTGGGCCACGACGGTCGCCACCCAGGAGTACGGCTTCGCGGGCATCCTCTTCACCGCGGTGCTCGTCGGCGTGGGCTGCGGCCTGGTCAACGGCCTGCTCATCGCGTACGGCGGGATGGTCCCGTTCATCGCGACGCTCGCCATGCTCGCCTCGGCCCGCGGTCTCGCCCTCCAGATCACCGACGGCAAGACCCAGATCGTCACCATCGACGGGATCCTGAAGCTCGGCGAACGCGACTCGTACATCCTCGGCATCCCGCCGCTGGTACTGGTCTTCGCCGTCGTCACGATCATCGGCTGGCTGATTCTCAACCGGACCACCTTCGGCCGCCGAACGGTCGCCGTCGGCGGCAACGCGGAGGCGGCCCGGCTCGCCGGCATCGACGTACGGCGCCAGCGGCTGTACCTCTACCTGCTCTCCGGACTGTGCTGCGGCATCGCCGCCTTCCTGCTGATCATCCTGTCCGGCTCCGGCCAGAACACCAACGGCAACCTGTACGAACTCGACGCCATCGCCGCCGCGATCATCGGCGGGACCCTGCTCAGCGGGGGCCGCGGCACCATCACCGGCTCGGTGCTCGGTGTCCTGATCTTCACCACGATCACCAACATCTTCGCGCTGAACAACCTGCAGAGCGACGTCCAGCAGATCGCCAAGGGCGCGATCATCGTCGCCGCGGTCCTGGTCCAGCGGCGTACGGCAGCAGCCAGCACCTGACACGGGAAGGGCCCACCGCCATGCCAGAATCCACGCGCTCCACCAGCTTCACGAGCCGCAGAGGACTCCTCTTCGGGACCGCCGCCGCCTCGGCCGGCGCCCTCCTGGTCGGGTGCACCAGCAACGACACCAAGGACGAGAATACGGCCGCGGACACCCGGCCGGCCGCCGACGACAAGCCCGGCAAGCACATCACCATCGGGTTCGCGGGCCCGCAGGCCGACCACGGCTGGCTCAACGCGATCAACGACAACGCCAAGAGCCGCGCCAAGAAGTACTCGGACGTGACGCTGGAGATCACCGAGGGCTCCAACGACACGGCCGCGCAGATCGGCCAGATCGAGACACTGATCAACAAGAAGGTAGACGTCCTCGTGGTACTGCCCGCCGACGGCAAGGCGCTCACCCAGGTCGGCCTGAAGGCGATGCGCGCGGGCATTCCGGTCGTCAACCTCGACCGGATCTTCAACACCCCGCAGGCGTACCGCTGTTGGATCGGCGGCGACAACTACGGGATGGGCCTCAGCGCCGGCCACTACATAGGCGAGAAGCTGAAGGACAAGCAGGACGCCAAGGTGATCGAGCTCGCCGGGCTCGACAACCTGGAACTCACCAAGCAGCGCACCCAGGGCTTCGACGCGGCCCTGAAGAACTACCCCAACATCAAGAAGGCCGCCCGTCAGGCCGCCGACTTCACCGTCGAGTCCGGTCAGGCCAAGATGGCCCAACTCCTGCAGGCCCAGCCGAAGTTCGATGCCCTGTGGAACCACGACGACGACCAGGGCGTGGGCGCCCTGCGCGCCATCGAGCAGGCCGGGCGCGAGGACTTCCTGATGGTCGGCGGCGCGGGCGCGCTCTCCGCCTTCCAGGCCATCCAGGCCGACAACAGCGTCCTGAAGGCCACCGTCCTCTACCCGCCGACCATGGCGGCCTCCGCGATCGACCTCGCTCGCGCGCTCGGCCAGGGCAAGGGGATCGGAGGGCTCGCCGAGTTCGAGATCCCGGTCTCGCTCACGCTCTACTCGGCCGTCGTCGACAAGGACAACGTCGGCCAGTACATGGCCACCGGCTTCAGGTGATCCGCCCCGCTCACACCCCCCACAGCGTCACGACGACGAGGAGGACATCCGTATGGGACAGCCGCACCAGGGCGAGGCAGCCGGGGTGGAGGCGGGGTTCGTTGCCGGGCCCGGGGCCGAAGCGGGGCTCGCTTCCGGGCCCGGGGCAGAGGCGGCCGGGGTGAACGCGGGCAAGCCGACGCTCGGCGTGGGCATGGTCGGTTACGCCTTCATGGGCGCCGCCCACTCCCAGGGCTGGCGCACCGTGGGCCGCGTCTTCGACCTGCCGCGCAGCCCGGTCCTCGCCGCCGTCTGCGGCCGGGACGCGAGCGCGGTGCGGGCCATGGCCGACCGGCACGGCTGGGCGGCGTCCGAGACCGACTGGCGGGCCCTGATCGCCCGGGACGACGTCGACCTCGTCGACATCTGCACCCCCGGCGACAGCCATGCCGAGATCGCCCTCGCCGCCCTGGCCGCCGGCAAACACGTACTGTGCGAGAAGCCCCTCGCGAACACGGTCGAGGAGGCGGAGGCGATGACGGAGGCCGCCGAGGCAGCCTTCGCCCGCGGTCAGGTGTCCATGGTCGGCTTCAACTACCGCCGGGTGCCCGCGACTTCACTCGCCCGGAGGATGGTCGCCGAGGGGCGGCTCGGAGCCCTGCGACATGTGCGGGTGACGTACCTTCAGGACTGGTTGGTGGACCCGGAGTTCCCGCTCACCTGGCGACTGCGCAAGGAGCTCGCGGGATCGGGGGCGCTCGGCGACCTCGGGGCCCACATCGTCGACCTCGCCCAGTACCTGGCGGGCGAGCCGGTCGTCGGGGTCTCCGCGCTCACCGAGACGTTCGTACGGGAGCGCCCGCTGCCCGGCGGAGTGTCGAGCGGACTGTCCGCCGTATCGGAGGCGAGCCCGCGGGCGGGGGGCGTCGGCACGGTCACCGTCGACGACGCCGCCCTGTTCACCGGCCGCTTCGCCTCCGGCGCCCTCGCCTCTTTCGAGGCATCCCGCTTCGCGACCGGGCGCAAGAACTCCCTGCGCATCGAACTCAACGGCGAGCGCGGCTCGCTCGCCTTCGACCTGGAACGGCTCAACGAACTCTCGTACCACGACCACACCGAGCCCGGCACGCACGCGGGCTTCCGCCGGATCCTCGTCACCGAGCCCGACCACCCCTACCTGGACGCCTGGTGGCCGCCGGGCCACGGCCTCGGCTATGAGCACACCTTCACCCACCAGGCCCGCGACCTGGTGCGGGCCATCGCCGCGGGCAGACGCCCCGAACCGTCCTTCGCCGACGGGCTGCGCGTACAGCGCGTACTCGCGGCGGTGGAGGAGAGCGCCGAGAAGAACTCCGTCTACACACCCATCGCGGTCTGAGGAGGCCCCGGACATGCCGCGCACCTTCACACTCTTCACCGGCCAGTGGGCCGACCTGCCCCTCGAAGAGGTCTGCCGTCTCGCCCGGGACTTCGGCTACGACGGCCTCGAACTCGCCTGCTGGGGCGACCACTTCGAGGTCGACAAGGCGCTCGCGGACCCCTCGTACATCGACTCCCGACACGCGCTTCTCGACAAGTACGGCCTCAAGTGCTGGGCCATCTCCAACCACCTGGTCGGCCAGGCCGTCTGCGACGCCATCATCGACGAGCGGCACCAGGCGATCCTGCCCGCCCGGATCTGGGGTGACGGCGAACCCGAGGGCGTACGGCAGCGGGCCGCCGCCGAGATCGCCGACACCGCGCGCGCCGCGGCGGCCTTCGGCGTCGACACCGTCGTCGGCTTCACCGGCTCGGCGATCTGGCACCTGGTCGCGATGTTCCCGCCCGCCCCCGAGTCGATGATCGCGCGCGGCTACGAGGACTTCGCGACGCGCTGGAACCCCATCCTGGACGTCTTCGACGCGCAGGGCGTGCGGTTCGCGCACGAGGTGCACCCGAGCGAGATCGCCTACGACTACTGGACAACACAGCTCGCGCTCAAGGCAGTCGACCACCGGCCGGCGTTCGGGCTGAACTTCGACCCCTCGCACTTCGTCTGGCAGGACCTGGACCCGGTCGGCTTCCTCTACGACTTCCGCGACCGCATCTACCACGTCGACTGCAAGGAAGCCCGCAAGCGGCTCGACGGCCGCAATGGCCGTCTCGGCTCGCACCTGCCCTGGGGCGATCCCCGGCGCGGCTGGGACTTCGTGTCGGCCGGGCACGGCGACGTTCCCTGGGAGGACGTCTTCCGGATGCTCCGCTCCATCGACTACACGGGCCCCATCTCGGTCGAGTGGGAGGACGCCGGCATGGACCGGCTCCAGGGCGCACCCGAGGCCCTGACCCGTCTCAAGGCGTACGACTTCGAACCGCCGTCGGCATCCTTCGACGCGGCGTTCGGCGGCAACGACTGACTTCTCCTGTGTCTCCGGGGTGACGGCGCACCCCGGCGCAAGCACCCGCTCGTACAACCAGCCCCTTTCTGGAGGCATTCGTGCACGGGAAAGACCGCGCCACCCGCACCGACAGAACCGAGACCCACAGACGACGCCCCGCACTCCGCCGAGCGCTCGCCCTGCTGAGCGGCGCGCTGCTCGCGGCCGCCTCGCTCACCCTCACCGCACCTCCGGCCGGCGCAGCCGTCGCCGACCCGGGGAACACGGCAGCGGCCGAGGACTTCCAGCAGGTCACCCTCGCCAAGGGCGAGCCCGAGGTCGGCGAGCCCATGTCGCTCGCCGTGCTCCCCGACCGCTCGGTCCTGCACACCTCGCGCGACGGCGAACTCCGCCTCACCGACGCGGCCGGAAACACCAGGCTCGCGGGCAAACTCGACGTCTACACGCACGACGAGGAAGGCCTGCAGGGCGTCGGCATAGACCCGGGCTTCGCCGACAACCGCTTCATCTACCTCTACTACGCGCCGCCCCTGAACACCCCGGCGGGCGACGCCCCCGAGACGGGCACGGCGGCCGACTTCGCACCCTTCGACGGCGTCAACCGTCTCTCCCGCTTCGTCCTCAAGACGGACGGCACCCTCGACACCGCCAGCGAGAAGAAGATCCTCGACGTCCAGGCCACCCGCGGCATCTGCTGCCACGTCGGCGGCGACATCGACTTCGACGCGGCGGGGAACCTGTACCTGTCGACCGGGGACGACTCCAACCCCTTCCAGTCCGACGGCTTCACGCCCATCGACGAGCGCCCCGACCGCAACCCGGTCTTCGACGCCCAGCGCTCGGCCGGCAACACCAACGACCTGCGCGGCAAGATCCTGCGCATCAAGGTCAACGCCGACGGCTCGTACTCCATCCCCGACGGCAACCTCTTCCCGCCCGGCACGGACAAGACGCGCCCCGAGATCTACGCGATGGGCTTCCGCAACCCGTTCCGCTTCAGCGTCGACAAGGCGACGGGCATCGTCTACGTCGGTGACTACGGCCCCGACGCGGGCGCGGCCGACCCGGCGCGCGGCCCCGGCGGCCAGGTCGAGTTCGCCCGCGTCACCGGCCCCGGCAACTTCGGCTGGCCGTACTGCACGGGCAAGAACGACGCCTACGTGGACTACGACTTCGCGACGAAGACCTCCGGCGCCGCCTTCGACTGCGACGCCCCGAAGAACACCTCCCCGCACAACACGGGACTGACGGACCTGCCCCCGGCCCAGCCCGCCTGGATCCCCTACGACGGCGCTTCCGTCCCGGAGTTCGGCAGCGGCTCGGAGTCCCCGATGGGCGGCCCGGTCTACCACTACGACGCCTCGCTCGACTCGCCCGTGAAGTTCCCGCAGGCGTACGACGGGAACTTCTTCGCCGGAGAGTTCGGCCGCCGCTGGATCAAGCGCATCGCGAGCGACTCCGCGGGCACGGTGCAGTCCATCAACTCCGTGCCATGGACCGGCACGCAGGTGATGGACATGGCGTTCGGACCGGACGGCGCCCTGTACGTCCTCGACTACGGCACCGCCTGGTTCGGCGGCGACGAGAACTCGGGCCTCTACCGCATCGAGAACGCCACCGACGGCCACTCGCCCGTCGCGCAGGCCGCGGCCGACCGCACCTCGGGGCAGGCATCGCTCAAGGTTCAGTTCTCCTCGGCCGGTTCGTCCGACGCGGACGGCGACGCCCTCACCTACAGCTGGGACTTCGGCGACGGCGGCACGTCGACGGCCGCGAACCCGTCCCACGCGTACAGGACGAACGGCACCTACACGGCGACGGTGACCGCCAAGGACGCGACCGGCCGCACCGGCAGCGCGAGCGTGCAGATCGTGGTCGGCAACACCGCACCCAAGGTCGTGATCGAACAACCGCGTGACGGCCAGCTGTTCAGCTTCGGTGACCCCGTGCCGTTCAAGGTGAAGGTCACCGACCCCGAGGACGGCCGCGCGATCGACTGCGCCAAGGTGAAGGTCACCTTCATCCTCGGCCACGACAGTCACGGACACCCGCTCACCTCGGCGAACGGCTGCTCCGGCACCCTCCAGACCAGTGCCGACGGCGGCCACGACCAGGACGCCAACATCTTCGGAGTCCTCGACGCCGAGTACACCGACGGCGGAGGCGGCGGCCAGGCCCCGCTGACCACCCACGACCAGAACGTGCTCCAGCCCAAGCACCGCCAGGCCGAGCACTACGGCAAGGCCTCCGGCATCACCGTCCAGTCGAAGACCACCGCGCACGGCGGCAAGACCGTCGGCGACATCGACAACGGCGACTGGATATCCTTCACGCCCTACTCCCTGAGCGACGCCAAGAAGATCACGGCACGCGTGTCCTCCGCCGGCGCGGGCGGCACCCTCGAGATCCGCGCGGGCTCTCCGACCGGCCGCACGCTGGGCCGGGCGACCGTACCGGTGACGGGCGGCTGGGACACCTTCCAGGACGTGAGCGCCGATCTCGCGCACGCCCCGCGCGGCACCACCACGCTCTACCTCGTCTTCAAGGGAAGCGGCACCGGAGCGCTCTACGACGTGGACGACTTCACCTTCACGACGAGCTGACGGGGGTGACGGCCATGCGCACATCGGTACGCATGCTGACGGTGGGTGCCGCTGCCGGCCTGCTCCTCGGCTGCGTGTCGGGACCGGCGGCGTCGAAGGGCGCGGACGGTGCCGACAGGAGTCGGGTCCTGGTCTTCTCGAAGACCGCGGGCTTCCGGCACGACTCGATCCCCGAGGGGATCGCGGCCGTACGGGAGCTCGGGGCCACGGGCGGCTTCGCGGTCGACGCCACGGAGGACGCAGGCGCCTTCACCGCACGCAACCTGGCGCGGTACGACGCCGTCGTGTTCCTCTCGACGACCGGTGACGTCCTCGACACCACCCAACAGTCCGCCTTCGAGCGGTACATCAAGCGGGGCGGCGGCTATGTGGGCATCCACGCGGCCGCCGACACCGAGTACGACTGGGCCTTCTACGGCGGCCTCGCGGGCGCGTACTTCCAGTCGCACCCCGCGATCCAGCCCGCGACGGTCACCGTCGAGGACCGCTCCCACCCGGCGACCTCGGGGCTCCCGAGATCCTGGGAGCGCACGGACGAGTGGTACAACTACCGCTCCGATCCGCGCGACCGGGCCCACGTCCTCGCCTCGCTCGACGAGTCCTCGTACACCGGCGGCACGATGAACGGCGACCATCCGATCGCCTGGTGCCAGGAGTACCGGGGCGGCCGCGCCTTCTACACCGGGGGCGGCCACACCAAGGAGTCGTACGCCGAACCCGCCTTCCGGCAGCACCTGCTGGGCGGCATCCGGTACGCCATCGGCGCCGCCCAGGCCGACTGCCGCCCGGAGAACGGCTACCGGCCGCTCTTCGACGGCACGACCGAGTCGCTGTCGGCGTGGAAACAGGCGGGTCCGGGTTCGTTCTCGCTGAGCGACGACGGCACGCTGACGTCGCACGGCGGCCTGGGGATGCTCTGGTACGCCGGTTCAGAGTTCGGCTCGTACTCGCTGAAGCTGGACTGGCGGGTGGCCGGGGACGACAACTCCGGAGTTTTCGTCGGGTTTCCGGAGTCCGAGGACCCCTGGTCGGCCGTCGACAACGGCTACGAGATCCAGATCGACGCGACCGACGTCCCCGATCGCACCACCGGGGCCGTGTACAGCTTCCAGTCCGCCGACCTGAAGAAGCGCGACCGTGCGCTGAACCCGCCGGGGGAGTGGAACACGTACGAGATCCGCGTGGAGGGCGAGCGCCTCCGCGTCTGGCTCAACGGCGTGAAGATCAACGATTTCACCAACACCGATCCGGTACGAAGCCTGCGCGACGGACACATCGGACTCCAGAACCACGGAGCCGACGACCAGGTGTCCTTCCGCGACGTCCGGATCAAGGAACTGCCCACGAAGGGCGACTGACCGGCGGCGGGCGGGGGACGCCGGACCCCCGCCCGCCGTCTCGCCCACCGCGCTGCTCTCTCCTCTCTCCTCATCTCCTGTGTGGCTGACATACGACAAGGAGGCTGCCCATGTCCCCCATGCCCGCGTCCCTTTCCGAACCTCGGGTGGGGGTGTGGCTGATCGGAGCCCGCGGCTCCGTCGCCACCACCGTCATCGCGGGCTGCGCGGCCCTCACCGCCGGCCTGCACCCCCCGACGGGCATGGTCACCGAGACATCCCTCTTCGCCGAGTGCGGCCTGCCCACCCTTTCCTCCCTCGTCTTCGGCGGCCACGACACCGTGGACTGCCCACTGCCGAAACGGGCCGAGGCCCTGGCCGCCGCCGGTGTACTGCCACCCGGCCTCCCCTCGGCGATCGCGGCCGAGCTGGAGGCCGCCGACGCGGAGATCCGCCCCGGCGGCCCCGCCCCCGGCGACACACGGGACGACTCCGAACTCGTCGACGCCTTCGCGGCCGACCTGCGCGACTTCGTACGACGACGGGGCCTGACCCGTGCGGTCGTGCTGAACGTGGCCTCCACCGAACCCGCACCCGTGGGCTCCGCCCTGCCTCCGAGCTCGCTGTACGCGGCGGCAGCGCTGGCGGCCGGCTGCCCCTACGTGAACTTCACCCCGTCCACCGGCCTGCACCACCCGGCGCTGGCCTCGACGGCACGCGCCGGCGGCCTCCCGTACGCCGGCCGCGACGGCAAGACGGGCCAGACCCTGCTGCGGTCGGTGCTCGGCCCGATGTTCGCGCAGCGCGCGCTGGCGGTCCGCGCCTGGTCCGGCACCAACCTGCTCGGCGGCGGCGACGGCGCCGCCCTCGCCGACCCGGCCGCCGCCGCGGCCAAGAACGCCGGCAAGGAACGGGTCCTCGCGGACACCCTGGGCGGGGCCCCGCAGGGCGAGGTGCACATCGACGACGTACCGGCCCTCGGCGACTGGAAGACCGCCTGGGACCACATCGCCTTCGACGGCTTCCTCGGCACCCGGATGATCCTCCAGACCACCTGGCAGGGCTGCGACTCCGCACTGGCGGCGCCCCTGGTCCTCGACCTCGCCCGCCTGGTGTCCCGCGCGCACGAGGCCGGACTCTCCGGCCCCCTGAGCGAACTCGGCTTCTACTTCAAGGACCCGGTGGGTGATGGGCCCGCGGCGCTGGGCGAGCAGTACGCGGCCCTGGCGGGGTTCGCGGGGCGGCTCCGCGCACTCCCCGGGGAGACCCGATGACGCCGCGCTCGCCCAGGCCGCACCGACCGACCACGACCAGCCCGCCGCAGAGCCCACGAGTGAGTAGGACGGCAGGGGCAGGGGCAGGGGCCAGTGCTTGGGCTTGGGCCGAACTCCTCCGCCTGCCCGCCCTGTTCACCGTCCCGGGCGACGCCCTCGCCGGCGCCGCCACCACCCGCACCCGCCCCAACCCCCGCACCCTGCTCGCCATCGCCTCCTCGCTCTGCCTGTACGAGGCGGGCATGGCCCTCAACGACTGGGCCGACCAGACCGAGGACGCCCTCGAACGCCCACATCGCCCGCTGCCCTCCGGACGCGTCCGACCGTCCGCGGCCCTAGCCGCCGCAGGCGCCCTCACGGCGACGGGCCTTGCCCTGGCAGCACGCGCCGGACGCCCCGCCCTCGCCGTCGCGGCCCCCCTCGCGGCCACCGTCTGGGCGTACGACCTCGCGCTCAAGCGAACCCCCGCCGGGCCGGCGGCGATGGCCACCGCGCGCGGCCTGGACCTGCTCCTCGGTGCGACGGCCACCGGCGGCAGCGCCCGCCCCGCCCTGCCCGCCGCCCTGACCCTGGCCACCCACACCCTCGCGGTGACCACGGTGTCCCGCGGTGAGACCCGGGGTGGTTCGCCGCTCGCGCCGCTGGCCGCGCTCGCCACGACGGGCACGCTCGCCTGGACATTGACGAGGACCCCGCAGGCCCCGGGCACGGTCCTCTCCCGGCATCCCGCCGCGGCCCCTTCCCGGCACCCCGCCGCGGACGCCTTGCGCACCGTCCTCGCCGCCGCCTTCGTCACCACCTCGGGCCGCCCCCTCCTCCACGCCACCCTCAACCCCTCACCCCCGCTCACCCAGCGAGCGGTCGGCGGCGGAATCCGCGCCATGATCCCCCTCCAGGCCGCCCTCGCGGCCCGCTCCGGCGCCCTCGCCTCCGCCCTTCTCACGGCCGCCCTCGCCCCGGCGGCCCGCAGATTCGCGAGGAAGGTGAGCGTCACATGACCCCGACACCGCACCGCACGAACCCCCGGCCCCACGCCGTGAACGCCCACCCCCTTCGCTTCGGCTACGGCACCAACGGTCTCGCCGACCTCCGTCTCGACGACGCCCTCGCCCTCCTCGCGGACCTCGGCTACGACGGCGTCGGCCTGACCCTCGACCACATGCACTTGGACCCCCTGGCCCCGGACGTCGCCGCTCGCACCCGGAAGGTGGCCCGCAGGCTGGACACCCTCGGACTCGGCGTCACCGTCGAAACCGGCGCCCGCTATGTCCTCGACCCGCGCCGCAAGCACGGCCCCTCGCTCCTTGACCCCGACCCGGCCGACCGGGCCCGCCGCGTCGACCTGCTCATCCGCGCCGTCCGGATCGCCGCCGACCTCGGCGCCCACGCCGTCCACTGCTTCAGCGGCGCACTCCGGGCCAACCCGGCCGGCTCGGCCAACCCAGCCGACACGGCCACCCCGGCTGCCACGGCCACCCCGGCTGCCACGGCCAACCCGGCTGCCACGGCCAACCCGGCTGCCACGGCCAACCCGGCTGCCACGGCCAACCCGGCTGCCACGGCCGGCACAGCCGAGGACACCGCCTGGAAGCGCCTCGCCGAGGCACTCACCCCCGTACTGGACGCGGCCACCCACGCCGGGATCCCGCTCGCCGTCGAACCCGAACCCGGCCATCTGCTCGCCACCCTCGCCGACTTCCACCACCTGCGCCGCATCCTCGGCGACCCGCCCGCCCTCGGCCTCACCCTCGACATCGGCCACTGCCAGTGCCTGGAACCCCTGTCTCCCGTCGACTGCGTCCGCGCCGCCGCCCCCTGGCTGCGGCACGTCCAGATCGAGGACATGCGCCGCGGCCACCACGAACACCTCCCGTTCGGGGACGGGGAGATCGACTTCCCGCCCGTACTCGAAGCCCTGGCCGCCACCGGCTACCAGGCGCTGACTGTCGTCGAACTGCCCCGCCACTCCCATGCGGGACCCCACTTCGCGGCACAGTCCCTCCCGTTCCTCCACCGCGCGGCCCGGGCGATCCCCGCAGGCGCCGAAGGGAGCACCCCGTGAACCACCACCCGCACGCACCCCACGGAAGCACGGCCAGCCACCCGGCCGAACCCGCCCTCGCCGCCCTGCACGCCCGCCTGAACGCCTCCCTCGCCCCGGCCGCCCGCGCCTGGCTGGACCAGGCCCTCGACGAGGCCGCCGACCATCCCGGCACCCACGGACCCATCTCCGTCTGGGAATTGCGCATCGCCGAGGCGGGCCGCCGCTGCGGCCCCGAGCACGCCGACGCCGCCCGCGTGCTTCTCCTGCACGCCGCCCGCGCCGACCCGGACGCACTCGCCCGCGTCTACCGGCAGGGCACGGCCGTCGAACGCCGGGCCGTCCTGCGCGCCCTGCCCCACCTCGTGCCCGGCCCCGACGCGCTGCCCCTCGTCGAGGACGCCCTGCGCACCAACGACACCCGGCTCGTCGCCGCCGCCCTCGGCCCGTACGCCGCCCGCCACCTGGACGCCCACACCTGGCGGCACGCCGTCCTCAAGTGCCTGTTCACCGGCGTGCCCGTGGACGTCGTGGCCGACCTGGCGCCGCGCGCCCACGCGGACGCCGAACTCGCCCGGATGCTCGGCGACTACGCGCGCGAACGCACCGCCGCGGACCGTCCCGTCCCCGAGGACCTGCACCGCGTGCTGGCCCTGACCGAGCCCACCGCCGCCCCAGCAGGCCCGTGCGGCGCCTCCCGCACATCCGGCAAGGAGTCCTGATGCGCATCTTCGACCCCCACATCCACATGACGTCACGGACCACCGACGACTACGAGGCCATGCACACCGCCGGAATCCGCGCCCTCGTCGAGCCCTCCTTCTGGCTCGGCCAGCCCCGCACCTCGGTCGCCTCCTTCCTCGACTACTTCGACTCCCTCCTCGGCTGGGAACCCTTCCGCGCCGCCCAGTACGGCATCGCCCACCACTGCGCGCTCGCCCTCAACCCCAAGGAGGCGAACGACCCCCGCTGCTTCCCCGTCCTCGACGAGCTGCCCCGCTATCTCGTCAAGGACCAGGTCGTGGCCGTGGGCGAGATCGGCTACGACTCGATGACCCCTACCGAGGACACCGCCCTAGCCGCCCAGCTGCAGCTCGCCGCCGACCACGGGCTCCCCGCGCTCGTCCACACTCCGCACCGCGACAAGCAGGCCGGCTTGCGCCGCACCCTCGACGTCGTCCGGGAGTCCGCGCTGACCGCGGACCGCGTCCTGGTCGACCACCTCAACGAGAACACCGTCAAGGAGGCCAAGGACAGCGGCTGCTGGCTGGGCTTCTCCGTCTATCCCGACACCAAGATGGACGAGGAACGCATGGTCGCCGTCCTGACGGAGTACGGCCCGGAGCGGGTGCTGGTCAACTCGGCCGCGGACTGGGGAAGAAGCGATCCCCTCAAGACCCGCCGCGTCGCCGACGCCCTGCTGGCCGCCGGTTTCACCGACGACGACGTCGACCGGGTGCTGTGGCGCAACCCCGTCGCCTTCTACGGCCTCAGCGGACGGTTGAACCTCGACGTCACCACCCCCGACGTCACCCACGAAGGCAACTCCATCCTGCGCGGCGGGGAGTGAGCGATGCGCTTCCGCCACCCCGACGGCTCCACCGTCCACCTCGCCTACTGCACCAACGTCCACCCGGCCGAAACCCTCGACGGCGTCCTCGCCCAACTCCGCGACCACTGCGAACCCGTCCGCCGCCGTCTCGGCCGCGACCGCCTCGGCATAGGCCTGTGGCTGGCCAGGGACGCCGCCCACACCCTCGTCACCGACCCCTCCGCGCTGCGCGGCCTGCGCACCGAACTCGAACGCCGCGGCCTCGAAGTCGTCACCCTCAACGGCTTCCCCTATGAAGGCTTCGGCGCCGAAGAGGTCAAGTACCGCGTCTACCAGCCGGACTGGGCCGACCCCGAACGCCTCGCCCACACCACCGACCTGGCCAGAGTCCTCGCCCAGCTCCTGCCCGACGACGTCACCGAAGGCAGCATCTCCACCCTGCCCCTCGCCTGGCGCACCGCATACGACCAGGAGCGGGCGACGGCGGCGCACACCGCGCTGACCACGCTGGCCGAACGCCTCGACGCTCTTCATGAACTCACCGGCCGCTCCCTGCGCATCGGCCTGGAACCGGAACCCGGCTGCACCGTCGAGACCATCAGCGACGCCCGCGCCCCACTCACCGCGATCGGTCACGACCGCATCGGCATCTGCGTCGACACCTGCCATCTCGCCACCTCCTTCGAAGACCCGCACACCGCCCTGGACGCGCTCACACAGGCCCGCGTCCCGATCGTCAAATCCCAGCTCTCAGCCGCCCTGCACGCCGAACACCCCCATCTCCCCGAAGTCCGCGCGGCCCTCGCCGCCTTCGACGAACCCCGCTTCCTGCACCAGACCCGCACCCTCACCGCCGCAGGCCTGCGCGGCACCGACGACCTCGGCGAGGCCCTCGCCGGTGACGCCCTGCCCGACGCCTCCCCGTGGCGCGCCCACTTCCACGTCCCGCTGCACGCGGCCCCCGCCGCACCCCTCACCTCCACACTCCCCGTCCTGCGGGCCGCACTGACCCACCTCGTCGGCGGCCCGCACCCCCTCACCCACCACCTGGAGGTCGAGACCTACACCTGGCAGGCCCTCCCGCCGGAGCTGCGCCCCCGTGCCCGCGCCCAGCTCGCCGACGGCATCGCCGCCGAACTCACCCTCGCCCGAGACCTGTTGACGGACCTCGGACTCAAGGAGCTGCCGTGACCCCACCACCACAGGAGCCGGCCGGCCCCACTCCTCTCCTCGTCCTTGACGTCGTCGGACTCACCCCCCGTCTCCTCGACCACATGCCCCACCTCAAGGCCCTCGGCCAGTCCGGCTTCCGCGCCCCGCTCGGCACCGTCCTGCCCGCCGTCACCTGCGCCGCCCAGTCGACCTTCCTCACCGGCACCCATCCGTCCGAGCACGGCATCGTCGGCAACGGCTGGTACTTCCGCGAGCTGGGCGACGTACTGCTGTGGCGGCAGCACAACGGCCTGGTGTCCGGCGACAAGCTGTGGGACGCCGCGCGGCGCGCGCATCCCGGCTACACGGTCGCCAATATCTGCTGGTGGTACGCCATGGGCGCCGACACCGACATCACCATCACTCCCCGTCCCGTCTACTACGCCGACGGCCGCAAGGAACCCGACTGCTACACCAGGCCCCCGGCCCTGCATGACGAACTCACCCAGAAATTCGGCACGTTCCCCCTGTTTCACTTCTGGGGTCCGGGCGCCGACCTCGTCTCCAGCCGCTGGATCATCGACGCGACCCGCCACATCAACCGCACCCGCCGGCCGGACCTGACCCTCTGCTACCTCCCTCACCTCGACTACGACCTGCAGCGCTTCGGCCCCGACGACCCTCGGTCCCTCCAGGCGGCCGCGGACCTCGACGCGGCCATGGCCCCCCTCCTCGACGACGCGAAGGCGGAAGGCCGCACCGTCGTCGCGCTCTCCGAGTACGGCATCACCCGTGCGGACCGCCCCGTCGACATCAACCGCGCCCTGCGCCGCGCCGGACTCCTCGAAGTGCACACGCAGGACGGCATGGAGTACCTCGACCCGATGGCCTCCCGGGCCTTCGCGGTCGCCGACCACCAGATCGCCCATGTCTACGTGCGTCGCCCCGAGGACCTGGAGGCCACCAGGGCAGCCCTCGCCGACCTGCCCGGCATCGAGCGGCTCCTCGACGACGAAGGCAAGAAGGCCCATCACCTCGACCATCCGCGCTCCGGCGAACTCGTCGCCGTCGCAGAGCCGGACGCCTGGTTCACGTACTACTACTGGCTCGACGACGCCCGCGCGCCCGACTTCGCGCAGCTCGTCGAGATCCACCGCAAACCCGGCTACGACCCGGTCGAACTCTTCATGGATCCCCTCGACCCCTACGTCAAGGTGAAGGCGGCCACGGCACTGGCACGCAAGAAGCTCGGCCTGCGCTACCGCATGGCGGTGGTGCCGCTGGACCCCTCACCTATTCGTGGCAGCCACGGCCGCCTTCCCACGAGCGACGACGAAGGTCCGCTCCTCATCTGCTCCACCCCCCACACCGCTCCCGGCCGCATCGCGGCCACCGAAGTGAAATCCCTGCTGCTCGATCTGGCCGGCCTCGCATGACGAGGCCGTAGGAGCCACGACCACCAGTCACGACCCGTCACGAGCAACTACGGAAAGTGAAGCACGCGCCACTGACAACGCGTCCGGCGAGCGCTTCGCACGCCTCTGACCTGCGCACGAGCAGCAGACCACCCGGCACCCGACACCGCCGCACACCGATCCGAAAGAGAGAAACCGTGACCGCGTTCAACGACGAATCCGCCGCCGGCGACGCCCTGCGCCGCACTCTCGGCATCAACCGCCGCCGCTTCCTCAGCACCTGCACCGCCGTCGCGACCGCGGCGATCGCCGCACCCGTCCTCGGTGCCTCACCAGCCCTCGCCCAGGACCGGGGCAGAGGCCGCGGCCACGACCACGGCGGTGACGTCCTCGTCCCCGCGAACAAGCGCGGCATCATCCTCTACACCGTCCGGGACGCCACGGGCCGCGACCCGCTGACCACCGACCTGCCCTCCGGTTTCCGCGAGGTCTTCAAGCAGCTCTCGCGCTTCGGCTACCGCCAGGTGGAGTTCGCCGGATACGGCCAGCACGCCAACGCTCCCGGCGGCGCGAGCCTGGAGTCCGTACAGGGCGCCAAGCTGCTGCGTTCCTGGCTCGACGCGTACGGGCTGCGGGCGCAGGGCAACCACGGCTTCATACCCCCGTCCTGGCCCCTCACCGCGGCCGACCTGGACACCTTCAAGAAGCACCTGGAGATCGCCAACATCCTCGGCACGGCGCACATGGGCACCGGTGGCGACCCCACCGGCAGTGCCTACCGCGCCGACTGGGACGTGGCCGCCGACAAGTGGAACGCACTCGGGGAGATCGCCCGCCGCGCGGGCATCAAGCTGTACACCCACAACCACGACGCGGCGTACGGCTTCCTGCTCGACGGGGGCCCGCTGGACGCCCAGGGCAACCCGACCCGCAGCTCCGGCATCCGCAAGCTGGAGTACTTCCTGAAGATCACCGACCCGAAGGTGGTCTGGCTGGAGATGGACATCTTCTGGGCACACGTGGCCCAGTACAAGTTCCACACGTACACGGCCCACGACGGCTCCACCCGGGAGAAGGTGTTCGATCCCGCCGGGCTCGTCGCCCGCAACAACAAGCGCTACCCGCTCTTCCACGCCAAGGACGGCGTCGTCAACACGACGAACGGCATGGGCTACGACATGGTGCCGTTCGGCACCGGCGTCATCGACTACACCACGTTCTTCTCGCGCGTCGGCGACCGGAACTACCACAACCCGATGGTCGAGCAGGACAACGCCCCGAGCGCCACGGACCCCGGGCAGTCACTCACGCACGCGAAGATCGGCTACGACAACCTCGCGGCCCTCCGCACGCGGCGTCACTAGCTTCGCGGCAGCGCACCGGGCGGCCCTCCCCACAACGCGCCACGTGGGGAGGGCCGCCCGGTGCGTGCTCCGTGCTCCGTGCTCTGTGCCGGGAGGAAACCTTTCGATCCGTTGACCAGGAGACCTCTCAGCTCGCGGGCTGCGGCTGAGGAGTGCGTACCTCGCTGTGGCGCCCCGGCTGCTTCAGCAGCAACGCGATCGCCGCCGCCAGCATCGAGATACCGCCGGCCAGCGCGTAGGCGCCGTTGTAGCCCCAGGCCGCGACCACCATCGAGCCGAGACCGCCGCCGAACAGACCGCTGACCAGCTTGCCGCTGTACACCAGGCCGTAGTTGGTGGCGTTGTAGTTCTCGCCGAAGTAGTCCGGGGTCAGAGCCGCGAACATCGGGTAGAACGCGCCTCCGCCGAACCCGGAGAGGAAGGCGAAGAACAAGAACAGCCACTCGCTCTTGACGTCACCGGCCCAGATCACGCCGAACTGTGCGAGCCCCAGCACGACGATGACGAACACCAGGGTCAGCTTGCGGCCCCAGGTGTCGGACAGCCAGCCCACCACCGCCCGGCCGATCCCGTTGATGACGGCCATGATGCCCATCGAGGACGCCGCCACCAGCGGGCCGAAGCCCACCTCCTTGGCGAAGTCGACCTGGAAGGAGATCCCGAAGATCGACACGCCCGCGGTCATGACCAGCGTGATCCACATCAGGGGCAGCACACCCGTCCTGATGGCCTCCTTGGGCGTGTACTGCTTCACCGCGGGAGGGTTCTTCGCGAGGGCGGCGGAGGTCTTGCTGTTGCCGCCGTACGTAAGCGGGTCGATGTCCGCGGGCCACCAGTTCTTCGGCGGGTCCTTGAAGAAGAACGCGCAGGACAGCACGACGATCATCACGTAGCAGCCGATGAGGTCCAGGACGCGGTGGTAGTTCCCGGTGTCGAACGCGTAGTTGAAGATGAAGATGAACGGCAGGGAGCCGTACGCGAATCCGCCGTTGACGAATCCGGTCCGCGCGCCCCGGCGCTCGGGGAACCACTTGCCGACCATGTTGATGCAGGTCGCGTAGACCAGGCCGGAGCCGAGGCCGCCGATGACGCCGAAGCCCAGGATGGCCAGCAGTACGTTGCTCACATGCGAGAGGGCCAGGAAGCCGATCACACACATGCCCGCGCCGACGTACATGGCCCTGCGGGCGGTGAGGATGCCCCGCTCCCGCAGCCAGCCCGCCGGGAAGGCTATGCCGGCCTGGAAGAAGACCCAGACGCTCAATATCCAGAAGGTGTTGCTCTGCGTCCAGCCATGGGCGTGGGACAGGGTGTCCTCGGCCGAGCCGTACGCGTATTCGAAGACGCTGATGGCCATCATGGCGATCCACGGCAGGTACACCATGAACTTGCGGGAGTGGCCCAGGATGTCGCGGTCCGTCTCACCGATCCGGTAGACGCGGCCCCGGGCGTCGGTGACTTCGCGGTACGAGCGGTTCGAGGCGCCGGGGGTGGCCGACGCGCCCTGGGTGGCGATGGGTTCTGTCGTCATGTCACGCCATCTCCTCGCCGAGCGGTTGCGGGTTGGGGACGATGCTCCGGGCCTTCGGCCGGCCCGGTGATTTGAGGAACAGCGCCAGCGCGGCGGAGGCGAGGCCGATGGAGCCCGCGAGCACGAAGGCCCCGTGGTAGTCCCACGCGCCGACGACGACCGCGCCCATGCCCGAGCCCACGAGGCCCGAGATCAGCTTCGAGCTGTAGACCATTCCGTAGTTGGACGCGTTGTTGTTCTCGCCGAAGTAGTCAGCCGTCATGGCCGCGAACAGCGGGAAGATCGCCCCGCCGCCGAATCCGGAGACCATGGAGCAGAACAGGAAGAACGGCATGCTGCCCATCTGGCCGGAGACCAGCACCCCGAACTGGGCGGAGCCCAGCACCAGACAGACGATGATCAGTGTGTTGCGGCGTCCGAAGCGGTCGGAGATCCAGCCGATCACGCCGCGTCCTGTGCCGTTGACGATCGCCTTCAGGGACATCGCGGTGGCCACGATCCCGCCCGCGAATCCCATGTCCTTGCCGAACGGCACCTGGAAGGCGATACCGAAGATGTTGATCCCGGCGGTGCACAGCAGACAGAACCACATCATCCAGAGAACGGGTGTACGGGCGGCCTCCTTGGGGGTGTACTGCTTCACGGCGGGCGGGTTCTTCTCCAGCGCGCGGCGGATCCTCGGGTCGTCGGACACCTTCAGCGGGTCCACGTGAGGGGGCCACCAGCCCTTGGGCGGGTCCTTGAAGAACCAGCCCCCGAAGGCGACCACGGCGCAGCAGACCAGGCCCACCGTCACCAGGACGCCCTGGTAGTTCCCGAGGTCCATGTACGAGGTGAACAGGAAGACGAAGGGCACCGAGCCGTAGGCGAAACCGCCGTTGACCAGGCCCGTCTTGCCGCCCTTGCGCTCCGGATACCACTTGCCGACCATGTTCACGCAGGTCGCGTACACCAGGCCGGCGCCGATGCCGCTGAACATGCCGAAGCCGATGTACGCGACGGTCACATGCGGCGCGAACGCCAGGGAGAGGTACCCCAGGACCGCGCCCAGCGCGCCGAGCATCATGGCGTACCGCGCGGGCAGCCGTCCGCTCTCACGCAGCTGCCCGGCCGGGAAGGCGACGGCGGCCTGGAAGAATATCCAGACGCCCATCAGCCAGAAGACGTGCCCACTGCCCCAGAGGTGGGCGTCGTGCAGGGTGTCCTCGGCGGAGGTGAACGCGTACTCCGAGGAGCTGATGCCCATCATCCCCATCCAGGGGAAGAGCACCATGGTCCAGCGTGGTCGCCCCATGATGTCCCGGTCGGTCTCACCGATGCGGTACAGGCGGCCGTTGCGATCCGTCACCTCCCTGTAGGGGACGGATGTCGATAGGTCGGTGGTTGTCATGTCGGTTCAGCACCCCTTGCGTCGAAAGCTCTGGCCAGCGCCCCCTGTCCAAATGCTTTTCGTGTGCGCACGGGTCCTGGGGGCGGCCGACGCGCACCGTCGGCCGCCCCCGCCCTGGTTCACCTCATGAACCGCCCCCCAACAGGCCCGCCGCCCGCGCCCAGCGATACTTCGCACCGAGCACGGCCACCGGCTTCTCCGTCGTGTACGGGTACGCCACGACCCCCCGCTCGTACAGGTACTGACAGGCCTCCTCGACCTCGACATCACCCGCGAGCGACGCCACCACGGGCTTCTCGATGCCGCGCTCACGGAATTCGGCCACCACGCGCGCGGTGAGCTCGGCGAAGACCATGGGCGGGGTCACGATGGTGTGCCAGTAGCCGAGGACGAGAGCGTGGATGCGTGGGTCCTCCAGGCCCAGCCGGATCGTCGCCTCGTACGTCGACGGAGGCTCGCCCCCGGTGATGTCCACCGGGTTGCCCGCGGCCCCGAAGGGCGGGATGAAGGCCCTGAAGGACGCGTCCAGGTCCGGCGGGATCTCCATCAGGGACAGGCCGTTGTCCGTCACCGCGTCGGACAGGAGCACACCACTGCCGCCCGCGCCCGTGATGATGACGACGTTGTCGCCCTTGGGGGTGGGCAGCACCGGCAACGCGCGCGCGTACTCCAGCATTTCGTTCAGCCCGGGAGCCCGGATGACGCCGGCCTGCTTCAGGATGTCCTCGTACACGGCGTCGTCGCCCGCGAGCGCGCCCGTGTGCGAGCCGGCGGCCTTCGCCCCGGCTGCCGTACGCCCCGCCTTCAGGACGACGACCGGCTTCTTCGGGACCGTCGCGCGCGCGGCCGCCACGAAGGCGCGGCCGTCCTTCAGGTCCTCCAGGTGCATCGCGATGCACTCGGTGTGAGGGTCCTCGCCGAACCAGGTGAGCAGGTCGTCCTCGTCGAGGTCCGACTTGTTGCCGAGCCCGACGATCGCGGAAACACCCGTCTTCGTAGTGCGCGCGAAGCCCAGGATGGCCATTCCTATGCCACCGGACTGCGAGGTGAGCGCGACGCCGCCCTTCACGTCGTACGGTGTGCAGAACGTGGCACACAGGTCCTGCCACGTCGAGTAGTAGCCGTAGATGTTGGGCCCGAGCAGCCGGATGCCGTGCCGCTCGGCGATGGCCACGATCTCGTCCTGGAGTTCGTGCTCTCCGGTCTCCGCGAATCCGGAGGGGATCAGTACGGCGTTGGGGATCCCCTTGCGTCCCACCTCCTCCAGGGCCGAGGCCACGAACTTGGCGGGGATCGCGAAGACCGCCACATCCACCTCACCGGGAACGTCGGTGACACTCTTGTACGCCTTGCGGCCCTGAATGTCATCGGCCTTGGGGTTCACCGGGTGGATCTCGCCGGAGAAGCCCCCGTCGACGAGGTTGCGCATGACCGAATTGCCGATCTTGCCCTGCTCGTTGGAGGCACCGATCACGGCCACGGACGAGGGCTCCATCAGCCGCCGCATCGACGTGAGGATCTCCTCGCGCGTGTACTTGCGCCGCTCCTTGGGGACCGAGTCCGCGAGGATCACACGGATGTCCGCGGCGACCGCGCCCTCCGGAGTGGCGATCACCGGGTTGAGGTCCACCTCGGCGATCTCGGGGAAGTCCGCGACGAGTTCGGAGACCCGGCGGATCTGCTCGGCGATCGCCCACCGGTCCACCGGCGGCGCGCCGCGCACCCCGCGCAGGATCTCGGCCGCCCTGATCGAGTCCAGCATCGACAGCGCCTCGTCGGCGTCCACGGGGGCGAGCCGGAAGGTGACGTCCTTCAGGACCTCCACCAGCACCCCGCCGAGCCCGAAGGCGACGACCTTCCCGAACGTCGGGTCGGTCACCGCGCCGACGATGACCTCCTGTCCCTGGGGAAGCAGTTCCTGGACCTGGATGCCTTCGATGCGGGCCCGCGGGTCGTGGGCCCGCGCGTTATCGACGATCTTGTGGAAGGCGGCGCGTACGTCCGCCGCGCCCTCCACTCCCACGATCACACCGCCGGCGTCGGTCTTGTGCAGGATGTCCGGCGAGACGATCTTCATCACGACGGGCCCGCCGAAGCGCGCCGCGTACGCCACCGCCTCGTCGACGTCCGTCGCCAGTTCCTCGCCCGGTACGGCGATCGCGTACGCGTCGGCGATCACCTTTCCCTCGGGCGCGGTGAGCGCGGTCCGCCCCTCGACCCGCACGGCGTCGAGGAGTGCGCGCACCCTCAGCACCCGGTCTTCGGCCATCACTCAGATCACTCCGTTCGACTTGAGCAGGCGCAGCTCTTCGTCGCCGAGGCCGAGCTCGCCGATGTAGACCTCTTCGTTGTGCTCGCCGAGCAGCGGCGAACTGGTCACGTCCACGGGGGAGTCGGATAGCTTCAGCGGGCTGCCCACGGTCACGAACTCGCCCCGCTCGGGATGCGGCACCGTCACGACCATCTCGTTGGCGACCAGCGACTCGTCCTCGATGATCTCCTTGGTGGACAGGATCGGGCCGCACGGGATGTTGTGCGCGTTGAGCTTCTCCAGCACCTCCCACTTGGGGAGCGTCGCCGACCATTCCTCGATGAGCTGGAACATCTTGGTGAGCTGTGGCAGCCGGGCCTCCGGGGTCGCCCACTCGGAGTCGTCCGCCAGCTCCGGCCGGCCGATGAGCTCGGTGATCGGCTTCCAGCCGACGGGCTGCACGATGACGTACACGTAGTCGTTGGGGCCGCCCGGTGCGCACTTGACCGCCCAGCCCGGCTGGCCGCCGCCGGACGCGTTGCCGGAGCGGGGAACCTCGACGCCGAAGTCGTCGTTGGGATATTCAGCGAGCGGGCCATGTGTCAGTCGCTGCTGATCGCGCAACTTCACCCGGCAGAGGTTGAGCACGGCATGCTGCATGGCCACGTTGACCCGCTGCCCGCGCCCGGTGTTCTCCCGCTGGTACAGCGCCGCGAGAATCCCCGCCACGGCGTGCACGCCCGTGCCCGAGTCGCCGATCTGGGCTCCCGTCGCCAGCGGCGGCCCGTCCTCGAAACCGGTGGTCGACATCGACCCGCCCATGGCCTGCGCGACGACCTCGTACGCCTTGAAGTTGGTGTACGGGCCGTCCCCGAACCCCTTGATGGAGGCATAGACGATCCGCGGATTGATCTCCTGGATGCGGTCCCAGGTGAAGCCCATGCGGTCGACCGCACCCGGTCCGAAGTTCTCGACCATGACGTCGGAGCGCCGGATCAGCTCGGTGAGGATCTCCTTGCCGCGCTCGGTCTTGGTGTTGAGGGTGATGCTCCGCTTGTTGCAGTTGAGCATCGTGAAGTAGAGGGAGTCGACGTCGGGGAGGTCGCGCAGTTGCTTGCGGGTGATGTCACCGGTCGGCGCCTCCAGCTTGACGACGTCAGCGCCCAGCCAGGCCAGCAGCTGCGTGGCGGACGGACCTGACTGGACATGCGTCATGTCGAGGACACGGACACCTTCGAGAGCCTTGGTCGACGTTCCTGCGATCGGGGTCATCGGGGGCACCTCACTTGTACATCGTCTGGTTCATGGTTCCGGGGGCGTACGCGTCCGGGTCGACCCAGACGTTGATCAGCGACGGCTTGCCCGACTCCCGGGCGCGCTGGAGCGCCGGGCCGATGTCGGCGGGGTCGCGAACCTCCTCGCCGTGACCGCCCAGCATCTGCGCGAACTTGTCGTAGTGGACGTCGCCGAGGGTGTTGCCGACCCGCTCGCGCTCCAGGCCGTACTTCTGGGCCTGGCCGTAACGGATCTGGTTCATGGAGGAGTTGTTGCCGACGATGCCGACGAAGGGGAGGTTGTAGCGGACGAGGGTCTCGAAGTCCCAGCCGGTGAGGGAGAAGGCGCCGTCCCCGAAGAGGGCGACGACCTCCTTGTCGGGCCGTGCCTGCTTGGCCGCGAGCACGAACGGGACGCCGACGCCGAGCGTGCCGAGCGGGCCCGGGTCCATCCAGTGCCCGGGGGACTTGGGCTGGACGACCTGCCCGGAGAAGGTGACGATGTCGCCGCCGTCCCCGATGTAGATCGAGTCCTCGGTGAGGAAGTCGTTGATCTCGCTGACCAGGCGGTACGGGTGGATCGGCGAGGCGTCCGACTTCAGGCTGGGCAGTCGCTTGTCGATGGCCGTCTGCTCGGCCGCCCGCAGTTCGTCCAGCCACTCCTTGCGCTTGGACGCGCCGCCGTTGAGACGTCCTGAGGCCGCTTCGGTGACCGACTTCAGGATCAGACCCGCGTCGCCGACGATTCCGAGGTCGATGTCCCTGTTCTTGCCGACGGTCCGGTAGTCGAGGTCGATCTGCACGACGGTCGCGTCCGGGGAGAGCCGCTTGCCGTAGCCCATGCGGAAGTCGAAGGGCGTACCCACGATGACGATGACATCGGCGTTGGAGAAGGCGTACCGGCGCGAGAGCTGGAAGTGGTGCGGGTCCCCGGGCGGCAGCGTGCCGCGCCCGGCGCCGTTCATGTACGCCGGGATGTTGAGGGTGCGGACGAGCTCGATGGCGGACGCGGTGCCGCGCGTCGTCCACACCTGGCTGCCCAGCAGGATCGCGGGCTTCTCGGCGTGGACGAGGAGGTCGGCGAGCTTCTCGATCGCCTCGGGGTCACCGGCCGAGCGGGTCGAGGCCCGGTAGTGGCCGGCGGCCGGGATCCGGGCCTTCTCCACCGGCACCTTGGCGTCCAGGACATCGCGCGGGATCTCCAGGAAGGAGGGGCCGGGCGCGCCGTGGAAGCACTCCCGGAACGCCATCGACACCATGTCGGCGGCGCGCGCCGTGTCCGGCACCGTCGCCGCGAACTTGGTGATCGGCGTCATCATGTCGACGTGCGGCAGGTCCTGCAGGGACCCCATCTTGTGCTGGGTGTGCGCCCCCTGGCCGCCGATGAGCAGCATCGGGGACTCGGCGCGGAAGGCGTTCGCGACGCCGGTCACGGCGTCGGTCGTACCGGGACCCGCCGTGACGACGGCGCATCCGGGCTTGCCGGTGATGCGTGCGTAGCCGTCGGCGGCGTGGGCGGCGACCTGTTCGTGACGGACGTCGACGACCTCTATGCCTTCGTCGACGCAGCCGTCGTAGATGTCGATGATGTGGCCGCCGCACAGGGTGTAGATGACCTCCACACCTTCTGCTTTGAGTGCCTTGGCGACCAGATGCCCACCGGAGATGGAGTCCTGGCTGATGTCGTCGGGCATGGCGAAGTCCTGTCCCTTCGTAGGGGGTTGGAAGCTCTCGCGTACATTGCATACAGTCGACGAATACTGTATGAAGCTTGTTATCCCGCATCCGGTGGGTGGTGTCCAGGGGGCGTGCGGCATTTTCCGGGGATCTGGGGGTCGCTCCCCGGATAGACACAGCAGTCAGGAGCCGGTGATGGACCTGTATGAGCACCAGGCAAGGGAACTCTTCGAGGAACACGGCATCTTGGTGCCGAGCGCCGAGGTCACGGACTCGCCCAAGGAGGCGCGCGCGATCGCCCGTCGGCTCGGCGGCCGAGTTGTCGTGAAGGCCCAGGTGAAGACCGGTGGACGCGGCAAGGCGGGTGGCGTCGAACTCGCCACCGACCCGGCAGCCGCCGAGCTCACGGCACGTCGGATTCTCGGCATGGACATCAAGGGCCACACGGTCGGCAAGGTGATGCTGGCCCAACCGGTCGACATCGAGAGCGAGTTCTACGTCAGTTACGTCCTCGACCGCGCCGCCGGACGCTTCCTCGCGATCGCGTCGGCCGAGGGCGGCATGGAGATCGAGGAGGTGGCCGCGAGCCGCCCGGAGGCGGTGGTGCGTGTCCTCATCGACCCGGCCGAGGGCGTCGCCTCGGCGAAGGCGACCGAGATCGCCGAGGCCGCGGGGCTGCCCCCGGAGTCCGTCGACGTTCTCGTACGCCTCTGGGGGGTGCTGACCCGCGAGGACGCCGTGCTCGTCGAGGTGAACCCCCTCGTACGCACCGCCCGGGGACAGATCCTCGCTCTGGACGGCAAGGTCACCCTCGACGACAACGCCCGCTTCCGCCAGGCGCGTTGGGGTGAGCAGGAGGCCGCGCACGACGACCCCCTCGAGGCGGCGGCCGCGGCCAAGGGCCTCAACTACGTCAAACTGGACGGCGAGGTCGGCATCATCGGCAACGGCGCGGGCCTCGTCATGTCGACGCTCGACGTGGTCGCGGGCTGCGGCGCACGCCCCGCCAACTTCCTCGACATCGGCGGCGGAGCCTCCGCCCAGATCATGGCCGACGGCCTCTCCGTGATCCTCTCCGACCCGGCCGTGAAATCCGTCTTCGTCAACGTCTTCGGCGGCATCACGGCCTGCGACGCGGTCGCCGACGGCATCGTGCGGGCGCTGGAGACCGTCCGGTTGACCAAACCCCTCGTGGTCCGCCTCGACGGCAACAACGCCGTCCGCGGCCGCGCCATTCTCGACGGCCGCGCGCACCCCCTGGTCCAGCAGGCCACCACCATGGACGACGCCGCACACCGCGCGGCCCGACTCGCCACCGCCGGCTGAAGGAGGAACAGGACATGGCCATCTTCCTCACCAAGGCGAGCAAGGTTCTCGTCCAGGGCATGACCGGTGGCGAGGGCATGAAGCACACCCGGCGGATGCTCGCCGCCGGCACGGACGTCGTCGGCGGGGTCAACCCGCGCAAGGCGGGCCGGACCGTCGACTTCGACGACCGGGCGGTGCCCGTATTCGGCTCGGTGCGCGAGGGGATGGCGGCGACCGGCGCCGACGTCACCGTCGTGTTCGTACCGCCCGCGTTCGCCAAGGCCGCGGTGGCCGAGGCCGCCGACGCGGGCATCGGGCTCGCCGTTGTCATCACCGAGGGCATCCCCGTCCACGACTCCGTCGCCTTCCACGCGTACGCCGCCACGAAGGGCACCCGGGTCATCGGCCCCAACTGCCCGGGCCTGATCACTCCGGGGCAGTCGAACGCGGGCATCATCCCCGCCGACATCACCAAGCCGGGGCGCATCGGGCTGGTGTCCAAGTCGGGCACACTGACGTACCAACTCATGCACGAACTGCGCGACATCGGGTTCTCGACGTGCGTGGGCATCGGCGGTGACCCCGTCGTCGGCACCAGTCACATCGACTGCCTGGCCGCCTTCCAGGACGACCCCGACACCGAACTCGTCGTCCTCATCGGCGAGATCGGCGGCGACGCGGAGGAGCGGGCCGCCGCGTACGTCCGCGACCACGTCACGAAGCCCGTCGTCGCCTACATCGCCGGTTTCACCGCGCCCGAGGGCAAGACGATGGGCCACGCGGGGGCGATCGTCGCCGGCTCGTCGGGCACCGCACAGGCCAAGAAGGAGGCCCTCGAGGCAGCTGGAGTACGGGTGGGCGGCACACCGACCGAGACGGCCCGGCTGGTGCTGACCCGGTTGGAATCGGGGCGTGTCGCCGCACAGGGGTGAGATGAGACGTCACTCATAGTTGATGTGAGGTGACTGTCACGAACGGAGCCTCCTCAGTACCTTCCTCCGTACGTACGCGACCACCCTTCGCGTACGAACCCTTCCCTCCGTGCGGACGCGACCACCGTCCTCCTCCGCACGGATGCGACCACTCCTCGTCCGGGCCCGTGCACCATGCAGCTCGGCAGGAGCCAGGCACCTCCCGCCCCCGACTGTGCACCGAGAGCGGAGACATCCGAATGGCATCCACCCTCAACACCCCCCTCGTCCTGAAGTCCGGTACGTCCTGGGACGACGCCTGGCAGCGCTGCCTCGCCGTTGCCCCCGAGGCGTTCCAGGAAGACCGCGTCCTCAATCTCTGGGACGCGTCCTGGCGGGCGGACGGCCGGGCACTGCCCGCCACCAGTCCGGTCGACGGAAGCCCCATCGCGGGCCCGCCCCGTCTGAACGCCGCAACCGCTCACCAGGCTGTACGGGCCTCACTCGACCAGCACCGAGCCTGGCGCCACGTCCCGCTCGCCGAACGACGGGCGCGCGTCGCGGCCACCCTGGACGCCCTGACCGAGCACCGCGAGCTGCTCGCCCTCCTCCTCGTCTGGGAGATCGGCAAGCCCTGGCGGCTCGCGCAGGCCGACGTGGACCGGGCGATCGACGGCGTGCGCTGGTACGTCGACGGCATCGAGCCCATGGTGGACGGCCGGACTCCGCTCGAGGGGCCCGTGTCCAACATCGCGAGCTGGAACTACCCGATGAGCGTGCTCGTTCACGCAATGCTGGTACAGGCACTGGCAGGGAACGCGGTCATCGCCAAGACCCCGACCGACGGCGGCGTCGCCTGTCTCACCCTGGCCGGCGCGCTCGCCGCACGCGAAGGGATCCCCGTCACCCTCGTCAGCGGCAGCGGAGGCGAGCTGTCGGAGGCGCTGGTCCGCGCGCCCGAGATCGGCTGCGTCTCCTTCGTCGGCGGCCGTGACACGGGCGCCGCGGTGGCCACCGCCGTCGCCGACCTCGGCAAGCGGCATGTACTCGAACAGGAGGGACTCAACACCTGGGGCATCTGGAACCACACGGACTGGGACGCACTGACGGCCGTCATCCCCAAGCTCTTCGACTACGGCAAGCAGCGCTGCACCGCCTACCCGCGCTTCGTCGTCCAGCGCTCGCTGTTCGACGAGTTCCTCGCCGCCTACCTTCCCGCTGTCGGCACTCTGCGGGTCGGCCACCCACTGGCCGTCGAGCACCCCGAAGACCCGTACCCCGCTATGGACTTCGGGCCCGTCATCAACGCGGCCAAGGCGAAGGAGCTGCACGACCAGGTGGCGGAGGCCATCGACCGCGGCGCCGTCCCGCTGCACCGCGGCAAGCTGACCGACGCGCGCTTTTTGCCCGGCCAGGACACGGCGGCGTACGTCCAACCGGTCACGCTCCTGAACCCGCCGCCGTCCTCACCGCTGCACCACGCGGAGCCCTTCGGCCCGGTCGACACCATCGTCCTGGTCGACACCGAGGCGGAGCTGCTCGCCGCGATGAACGCGTCGAACGGCGCGCTCGTCGCCACGCTGTCCACGGACGACGACGCGACGTACGCCCGACTGGCCCCGCAGATCCGCGCGTTCAAGGTCGGCCGCGGAAAGCCCCGCTCCCGCGGCGACCGCGACGAGCTCTTCGGCGGCCTCGGCGCGTCCTGGCGCGGCGCCTTCGTCGGCGGCGAGCTGCTCGTGCGTGCCGTCACGCAGGGGCCGGCGGGGGAGCGGCTGCCGGGCAACTTCCCCGAGTACCAGCTCGTTCCGTGAGATGAGGGTGGGCGGTACCCGCTTCAGGGCGCCGCCCGCTCCCTCGGAGTCCTGCGGACTCTGCGACGATCTCGTCCACCAGCCAGCGGGCGACACCCGTTGGGTAGGGCTGGGGCAGACCGAGCACGACATGGTTCACCCCGATGCCGATGAGCTCGGCGACGGTGGCGCGGGTGGCGGCGGGATCGTCGTACGAGACGACGACCTGTACGGAACGGGTGATCTCACGCGGATCCCGCCCGATGTCCGCACAGTGCGCGTCCAGCACCCGACCGCGCTCGGCGACGAACTCCACGTTGTTGTGCGGCGGTCCGGGGATGTTCCAGATGTCGGCCTGCTCGGCGACGAGTCGCAGCAGTCGAGTTCCCCACCCGCCGATCAGCAGGGGCGGCCCGGGCCGCTGCACCGGCTTGGGCTCGTTCCGCGTGCCCCGCAGCCGGTAGTAACGCCCCTCGAAGTCGAAGGGGCTGTCCTGCGTCCACATCCGGCGCAGGATCTCGACCGTCTCGCCGAGCCGGGCGACCCCTTCGCCCGGCGGGACGAGGGAGAGCCCGTACGCCTCGTACTCGGCGATCGCCGGATTCTCGTCGGCGATCCCGCCCGCGCCGGGCGGCTGATGGGTGCCGCCGACACCGATGCCCATGACCAGCCGACCGCCGGAGATCACGTCCACGGTCGAGGCGATCTTCCCGAGGACGGCGGGCGGGCGGATGCGGTTGCTGGTGACGAGGAGCCCGAGCCGCAGCCGCTCGGTCTGGGCGGCCAGGGCGCTGAGCAGCGTCCAACTCTCATGGATCTGGCCGTCCTTGGGGCCGCGGAGCGGAAGCAGATGGTCCCAGAGCCAGGCGTCCTCGATCTCGGGCAGGGCGTCGGCCTCCTGCCAGACGCGGCGGATGTCGTTGTAGGAGACGTGCATGGGGGTGGTCTTGATACCGAAGCGCACAGGTTGATCGCTCATATCGGTCAGCGTAGTAAATCATCAGCAGTGCTGACAATCAGTCTTGGGTACAGTTTCCGGCATGACCGGTGAGCGCCCTCCCGTACCTCCCGTATCTCCCGTGCGTCATGCACCTCCCGTGCCCCTTGAGTCCCGGCTCGGCTATCTGCTCAAGCATGCCCAGCAGCGGCTGGCGCGGGCATCCGCGGAGGCGCTGGTGCAATTCGGGATCGACGGCCACGAGCTCGCCGTGCTGGTGGTGCTCGCCGCCGAGTACCCGTTGTCGCAGGTCGAGGTGGCCGGACGGCTCGGCGTCGACCGCACCACGATGGTCGCGCTCATCGACGGCCTGGAGGACCAGGGGCTGGTCGAGCGGCGCCGCAGTCCGCAGGACCGGCGCAAGAACATCGTGGAGCTGACGCCGGCGGGCCGGGACTGCCTCGACCGGGCCGAGCGTGCGCGCCTCGCGATGGAGCGGCGCTTCCTCGCCCCGCTGGGCGAGGAAGCGGCGGCCGCGCTCGTGCGGGCCCTGCAGATCCTGGTGGTGGAGGAGCGTCGGATCGCGGAGTGACGGTGCGGGTCGGGGATTCTTCGGCCCCCCATCCCAGGAACCCTGGGTGGTCGCCTGGTCACCCATGGTAAGCGACTCGGTGCCCCTCGTTCGGCCTCGCGCAGCCGCTCCCGCAGCCTGGATATGCAGGTGAAAGGCACTCCGAAACCTTGGTATTGTTGTCCATGTCGCCGCGGGGAACACCCTCGGTCAGGCGGCAGACACCTGGTCCGGGTGGCGGAATGGCAGACGCGCTAGCTTGAGGTGCTAGTGCCCTTTATCGGGCGTGGGGGTTCAAGTCCCCCCTCGGACACAACGGGGACGTTCACGAGATCGTCCCGAAGCGTTCACGAATTACCGGTCGAGTCATGTGACTCACCGGTATTTCGTCGTTTCTGGGGCCTCGAGCCTCGTGATCGGCTCGATGAGGGGGTGAGGCGGTGGCGGTCCAGGTACTGCGCCTCTCACCTGCGGAAACAGGACATGCCTGTGCGACGGCTGGTAGCCGTGGCGCAGGCATGTGGGGTTTTCAGGGGGCGGAGCGCGGCGGAGGTGTGTCACTCGCGTGGCGGAGGCTCGACCTGCTCGGTCGGAAGCGGTCGCGCCTGGGGCGGGTCGGAGGGCTCACCGGGTTGGGTTGCGGCGCTCTGCGTGCTGGCTTTGCGGGGCTGGATGCCCTGGTCGCGGAGGAACCGGCGGATGGCTCTGAGGTTCGCCACGAAGATGATGACGGCATTGAGCAGGGTCTGTGCGACGCGCCCGTGCGGCAGGCGGAGCTGGGGATTGTCGATGCTGTCGAGGGCGGACTTCTTGAGGTTGCCGTTGCCGCCCTCGTTCTGACTGCGCGGTCCGGACCAGGCTTCCTGCCACAGAGGGGTGAACAGGGGGTATTTCTGCCGCCACTTGGCCAACACGGTGCCTGGGACGGTGATGCTCTTCCCCCTGCAGATGTCGGGGTAGACGGGGGTGTCCCGCTTGGGCCTGTGGATGGTGGGCAGGGCCGCCGGGGTACGGACAGTGGGGGCGTCGAGGTCGACGACGGTGGACGGGCGTGGCCGGGGCCGGCGGTAGCAGGTGACCGTGGCGTGGGACCCGAGGGCGGGGCACTGTCGACGCTGGTCCCCTGCGGGCCCGTACTCCTTGATCTTGGTCTGGTAGTCCTTCCGGGACTGGATCAGGTTGAGTGCGTGGGCGCGGTCCTCGTCCGTGCGGCTGTCGATGTATGTGGCGCCCGCAGTGATGAGCGGGGTGGGCATCAGCGGGCAGTAGAACTCGCCGCCGACCAGCTGCATGCCGCGGAACTCTCCCTGCCGGTCGAGCTTGTCGTCGTTGTAGTGCTTCACCGCGTTGAGGCCGAGTTTGAGCAGCTGCAGATGCAGGTTGTGAGGCTTGGCCTGGGTGATGCCCCGGTCGGCGCAGAACAGGTCTTTGACCAGGCCTCGTTCGAAGGCCGGCTGGATGGCGCGCAGGGCGGTCGGGCCGGGTTCGGTGCCCGGGGTGTGAAGGATCATGCCGAGGCAGACCGCCTCGTCGCCCTCGTCCGCAACGGCGCCACATTCCACAACGGCTACCTCGTCGAGCGTCCCGAGGTGAGCGCAGCGTGACCAGGCACGGGAACCGTCCACTGCTCTTCCTGGACGTCGACGGGCCACTCCTGCCGTTCGGTGACGGCCCGCAGCGCGATCTGGCGGGCACCATATCCAACTCGCACCTGGCGCGGCTTGACCCGCAGATCGGGCCGCGGCTCGCGGCGCTGCCGTGCGACCTGGTCTGGGCCACCACCTGGGAAGAGGAGGCCAATATCGAGCTGGCACCGCGACTCGGCCTGCCGCAGCTGCCGGTCGTGAACTGGCCAGAGCCCTCAGCCGCCCACGAACGCGAAGACCAGTGGTTCGGGCTCCACTGGAAGACCCGAACCCTCGTCGCGTGGGCGGACGGACGCCGGTTCGCCTGGGTCGACGACGAGATCACCGATGCCGACCGAGACTGGGTATCCACCCATCACCCCGCCCAGGCGATCCTTCATTGCGTCGCGTCGTCCCGCGGCCTCACCGACCAGGACTTCGCAGTCCTCGATCAATGGCTACAGCTGGCTTGAGGTTCTCCGCGATGATCCACAGGATTTGACAGCTACTCCTGCCCCGATGAACTTGGGACCATTCCTGCATGCACAGGGACCAGAACTCTGCGACGAACGAGAGATCGCACTTGTAGGGACCCGGCGGCTCGGGTGTGGCCACGTTTCTCACCACAGACAGACAATGCAGCGGATGAAGTGAGTGTCCTGAGCCGCCAGGGCGCCTGCAGACTCGTCCTGTTCGGGACGGGCCAGGTGCTGGCTGAGCACGTCAACGCACATTCGCCTTTCAGGGGCGCTGGCTCCTGCGGGTGTATCGCTCTCCGCTTTTGTGTCGTGACATGTATCACCTGGTGGCGGGTGCGGAGAGTTGCCGGAGGCTTCAGCCGCCATTCCTCTTCACAGGAATCACACAGGTCCCGCATGGGATGCGCACGTGAACGACGCATTCCGGAACGGGTGTCGTCTCCCCGGAGCGGCGTGTGCGTGTGACTGTAGGCCCTGAGTTTTCCCTGTTCCGATCACGTGTTCTGTGTCTATGGTGAGCGCCGCGTGCGGTGGATCTTGACCAGTCCGGACACACGCGTCTGTCATTCGGCGACCGGGGGAACACCGTCGCCCACGGGGAGGGGTTGCTTCGCCATGCCGTCATATCGGCTGCCCGCGCACGCTGGTCCAGCCCGCGCTGTGTGCACCTGACTCCGGCTCAGGACCGCTGTTCTCCCTTGTCTTCGACCGGGCCTAACCGGGCCCGCCCCCCTTTGAACGAAGAAAGAGATGCTCTGTTGCGCCCCAGACCGTGGTTCCGCATGCCCGGATCACGAAGATCCAGATTCTTCACTCCCGTCGTCACGTCCGCGGCTGCACTGGCCGTCCTCGGCGGGCTGGCGGTCCAGCCCGACCTGCTCGGCCGTGGAGCGGACACCGCCCCGGCGGCTGCCTCGTACGACTGGAATGTGGACACGGCTGCCGAGCAGTTGCGGCAGGACCAGTGCCTCATGGCCGATGTGCTGCGGCTGGGCGGCCCGTCCATGGCCACTACCGCGCAGGACGGCCTGAACCAGCCCGCGGACAAGCTTCATACGCTGGCTGACCGCAAGAGTTGGGAGAAGACTCCGCTCGCCACCGCGTACCAGACGGACCGGGACGCGGCGGCCAAGGAACTGGATACTCTCCATGCTCTCCGGGACGGATGGCAGAAACCTGTCGTCGGTCTGACGACACCGGCCGGTTTCACCGAAACCGACTTCCACTGGCCTCCCGGGTCCCCGGGGGACGGCAAGGAGGACTTCTACTCTCAGACCGGTCTGACGAAGTGGACCGCCGACCGGTTCTGGAAGAACGACGGCGACTTCTATGCCGACTCCACGCCCACGGCGGACGCGGCGACCCGCAAGGCCGTCGACGACCTGGGCAGTCCTCTCTACGGCAAGGACCCCGACCCCGCCGGGCTGCCGGCCGACGAGTGGAACCGGGCCCTCGCCGAGCGGGACGCGTTCAAGTGGCTGCACGGGGCTCCCGGGGAGAACCCGGGCGCGGACAACGCCCGTATGTTCCTGGCGTCCGGGGGATTTCCCCGTAGCGCCCCGCAGCCGGGCACGGCGGAGTACCGCATCGCGGTCGAGGACCTGAAGTCCCGGTTCGCCGCGTGCGCGTGGCGTGACCCGATCGATCCCGACCACGTTCTGGGCGACGTCTCCGGCACGGCCGCCACGGAGTGGCAGCAGGAGATCACGGCTCAGGCCACGCAGCGCAACCAGATCCTGAACGCCAGCAAGGACGCCACCAAGTCCCTGGCGGCCGGCGCCAAAGCGCTGGGTGACCTGCTGGGGTACTCGTGGGTCGCCGACCACCTCGCGCGCTGGCAGGACTACTGGTCCGCGGGCGGGGCCGGCTGGGTCGGCGACGCGCCGGCGGTGATCGAGGTGCACGCCGCGCAGGGCAAGTGCCTCGACGTCGAGGGTGCGAAGAAGGACAACGGCACCCCCGTCCAGCTGTACACGTGCAACGGTTCGGCGGCGCAGGAGTGGAAGGTCTACGGCGACGACCGGGGACTGCACCTGCAGAACGTCAACTCCCTCAAATGCCTGGACGTTTCGAACAACAACCCGGCCAACGGCACGAAGATCCAGATCTGGACGTGCAGCGGCTCCCCGGCGCAGACGTGGGAGTTCAACCTCCGCGCCACCGGCAGCCTGCGCAACGTCGGCACCGACAAGTGCCTTGACCTCCACGAGTACACCAACGGCTACAACTCGTGGCTGTACACGTGCAACGGCAGCGGGCCGCAGCAGTTCGACGTCACGCCCTCCGGGCACACCGGTACCGTGCCGCCAAAGGCCCAGTTCGACAAGGCCAAGGCCGGCATCACGGCCGTCCAGACGGCGGCGAAAAAGCAGCTCGACGTCCTCAAGACCCAGCTCGCCGCCGTGAAGAAGGCCGCCACCGCCTCGGACACCGCCGAGCAGGCCTCCTACACCATCGCCGACACCAACGGCGCGCCGCGGGGGCGTGGCCTGCTGGTCGGGCAGCAGAAGGCTCAGGTCACTCAGGGTGCGGCGGCCGCGCTTGAGGCGATGGTGAAGGCCGGCGAGACCGCCGAGGCCGCCACCCGCGCCTCCGGCGGCGACAGCCAGACCATCGCGGAGCGCGCGCTCGCGCAGGCCGCGCAGGTGAAGGCGGAGTTCCGCAAGAAGGCCGCGGAGAAGGCCGAGTTGCAGGCCAAGGCCGCGGCCGACGCCGCGAAGGTGCACCGCGACAACGCCAAGAAGGACAAGGAGACCGCGGAGACCAAGCTCACCGAAGCGGTGAAGGCGGAGGGCGATGCGAAGGCGGCCGCCGCCGACGCGCACGCCAAGCGGCTCGCCGCCGAGGCCGAGGAGAAGACGGCCAAGGCGGAGAAGGAGAACGCCGCCGCCAGCCGCGCCGAGGCCGCCGAACACCGCAAGAACGCAGAGTCCGAGGCGACGAAGGCGAAGGACGCCAAGGACAAGGCGGAAGCCTCCGAGAAGACCGCCGAGGACCGGCGCGACGACGCGGTCAAGGCGAAGGACCACGCCCAGTCCCTGCGGGACGACGCCTGGGACACCGAGCAGAAGGCCGACGCGGCCCGCGCCAAGGCCGACGCCAAGGAGGCCTACGCCGACTCCCTCGACTCCGGTGACGCGGCGACCGCTGCCCGGTCCGCCGCCAACGACGCGGACAAGGCGGCCGACGACGCCGAGACCGCGGCGGGCAGGGCCCGTTCCGAGGCGGACGCCGCCACCCAGGCGGCAGCCGACGCGGACGCCGCGGCCACCCGAGCCGAGGCCGCCGCCAAACGGGCCCGCTCCGACGCGGACGCCGCCCAGGCGGACAAGCTGAAGGCCGACGCGGAGGTCAGGACCGCCACCAGCGCGGTCGCCGACGCCATCAAGGCCTCCCAGGACGCCTCCGCCGAGGCCAAGACTGCCGTCAAGCTCGCCGACGAGGCGGAACAGCACGCCAAGGACGCCAGGACCCAGGCCAACGCGGCGAACACAGAAGCGGGCAAGGCCCTCGCGGCCGCGGCGAAGGCCGCCGGCTACGCCCACGTCACCGCCCAGGCCGCCGTCGACGCCGGCGCAGCCGCCAAACAGGTCGCCGACCCGGCCAACGACGCCATCCAGCTCGGCTCGCAGTACGTCGACACCGACTCCAACGCCGGACTGGTCGTCCTGACCGGACAGGCATCGAAGTCGATCGCCGGCCAGCAGCAGGCCGTCGCCGACGCCCACGCCAAGAACGCCGCGGCCGAAGCGGACGCGGCAAAGAACCTCGCCGACCAGGCCAAGGGCGACGCCAAGGAGGCCTACCAGCACGCGGCCAACGCCGCCCAGTACGCCGCCGACGCCCGTACCTACTCCAAGGACGCCCTCAGCTACGCGGCCGACGCCGCCACCGCCGCGTCCAAGGCCGCCGCATCACTGACCCGCACCGTCGGCTACGACAAACAGGCCACCGAGGACGCCGCAGCCGCCGACAAGGCCGCAGGCAACGCCGAGGGCTACGCCAAGGACGCCCGCGACAGCGCCGACGCCGCCGAACTCGACGCCTCCGCCGCCCGCTCCGCCGCCACCCAGGCCGAACAGGACGCCAAGGACGCCCGAGCGGCCGCCACCCGCGCCGACACGGCCGCCACCGAAGCCGAACAAGCCGCCAAGGACGCCGACAAGTACGCCAAAGAGGCGCAACAAGCCGCCGAACAGACCGAGGACAAGAAGAACGGGGAGCAGATCCAGACCGGAACCATCCTCGACGCCGAGGGCCACATCGGCAACGTGTTCTATGTCGTCGACCACTACGAGAACATCGGCGACCCGGAGACCCTGTCCAAGACGTCGGCCTGCGACGACTGGAAAAGCAGGATCGTCTACACGGGCGACTGCACCATCACCGCGAAGATCACCTACAAGGCGATCCTCAACCTGTACCTGTGCACCGCGGATGACCTCAACCCGGCGTACAACATCTGCCCCTCCGAGTCGGCGGTGTACCTCGGCCAGCAGCCGTCCGAGAAGATGACCAAAGAGGTCACACACACCATCACGATCGCGGAATTCAACGCGAACATGGACCCGATCGACATCCTCTTCGGCAGCTGGATCGACTGCGGCAAGAAGATCGGCTCGATGCTCAAGATCACCTCGGGTGGTGGGGGAAACTGGGGTGGATGCGGCTGGGCCGCCTTCGATGTCGCCAGCCTGTTCGCGGGCAAGATCGTCCGGCCGATCGCAGACGCGGTGCGCGCCGTGGACGCCTCCCTGCGCACCGGCATCGGAGTCGCCGACGCACTGAAGGCGCTGCGCACGCTGCGCATCGACGCAGACGCGTTGGCGGGTATCGAGCGGTCGGCGCGCATCTCCGAGGAGTTCCGCGCCGCCTGCGAGACCAACAGCTTCCCCGGCGCCACCGAGGTGCTCATGGCGGACGGCTCACGCCGGCCCATCAGCCAGGTGGGTGTGGGGGACCGCCTCACGGCCATGGATCCGGCCACCGGCCGGCTACAGACGCGGCAGGTGACCGACACCTTCAAGCACGACACCCAGCGGCTGGTGGACATCACCGTTGCCGACGGGGGGAAGCTGGCCAGCACCGCCGGCCACAAGTTCTATGTGGTGGACCGCGGGTGGACGCTGGTTTCCGACCTGCACGTCGGCGACCGGCTGCGCACACCGGACGGCTCCGTCCACCCGGTGACCGCCCTCCTCGACCGCTCGGGCCTGACTCCCCGTACGGTCTACGACCTCACCGTCGACGACCTGCACACGTTCTTCGTGCTCGCGGGCGCCACCCCGATCCTTGTTCACAACTGCAAGGTCGCCTTGGGGTGGCAGAGAGATGGGGCGCTCGACGCGTGGGCTCGGCTTCCCGAGAACAAGTTCACCACCTTCTCCATCGCGCGCGCGCAGGATTTCGCTCCGCTGGCGAGGAAGGCCGTCGCCGACCCGAACGTGGAGCTGCACGTCAACATGACGGGACTGGAACGATTCGGAGACTTCATGGACGCTGCCAAGCGCGGCCTGCTGGCTGGTGAAGCCGGTCGTGCCACAGACTACGAGATGTCTTTGATCGCGAGAGCCGTCGCCAATGGTCAACGCGCATGGAGTTCGGTGAGGTTCTATTATCCGACGGGCGCCGGTGACGTCGTGGAGCTCAGAAAGATAGACATGCCGGATCTGTCAAAGTTGGGGAAACTTAAGCCCGTAGATGGGGGCAAATTCAACTACTGCCATCACTGCTAAGGAATCCGATGAATATGGACGCCCACCGGAAAGACCTGTACCCGGACGTGACTGCTTCGGGTGGCCTTGGGCCAGCCATGCGAGACGCAGCACAGCTGCGCGGGTGCGACACCGGGCTGGGACCGTGGGCCGTCGACGTCGTCAGCATCCAAACGGCGAGGGGTTTCCTGTCGGTCGATCCTGCGACCGAGGAACGCCTTTTCCGGTTGAGTGTCGGCATTCCCGGGTTCGACTGGGAGATCGGCTCCACGGGGGACCTTGGACTGCTTGTGGAAGCGGTCGCCGCATGGCGGGAAGGCATACCGCTCGACGAGTTGGAGGAGAGATTCGAGTTCATGGAGCTCGACGAATTCGTCGGGGCGCTCGAACGCGGAGAGCCCACCTCTTCGCAGTGGACCGAACTCCTGTCGTCCGACTTCAACCGGCGCCAATGGAACCTCCTGCGCCGCCTCCGTGCGGATGAGGTACTGCGGGACATGTTCCCGACCATCTCGCACGGTGCCGTGCGCCTGTGCGTGGATGCGATGGACGGAAGGAGCCGTCAGGTTCTGGTGGACGAGGTGAACGAGGAACTCTATGAGGTCATGCGCGTAGGGGTGCCCGGGGCCAGCTGGGTCGAGGTGCCGGCCGGTGATCTGATCGCCTACCTGCGAGCTGCCTTGAACGAAGAGTGATCTCGACAGATCGATGAGGTCGAACCCCGCCAGGTAATTCCTGGCGGGGTTTCTTTGTGCGTGCCCACGTGGGAGCACAGGGCGGCTTCAGATGCCGGTTCATCCACGCGGAGAAGGCGAACTACACAGAGCCCTTTCCAACCTGGCTGTGGCGTCGGGGTGTTGGTGGGCATGGGTTGTACGGAACGACGAAGCTCCTGGTAGACGGGTTCTCGACCAAGATCACCCGTGTCCGCCAGGAGCTTCGCGTGCTTGTCTACCCGTCGTCGATCGATCTGTCCAGCCGCACGCTGCGGCACCTGACGAGGCAACTGGCCGCTCACCGGCGGGAGATAGGTACGCGATGGCGGCGTCTGCCCGTCGGCCGTCAGGCCCTGCTCGCCCTGGCCCACCTGCGATGCGGCGACACGTACGCCCAGCTCGCCGCAGGGTTCGAGATCGGCATCGCGACCGTCTACCGCTACATACGCGAGGCCGTCGAAGTGCTGGCCGCCCAGGCGCAGACCCTGGCCGAGGCAATGACGACCGTCCGGACGAAGGCGTACGTGATCCTGGACGGCACCCTCCTGCCCATCGACCGAATCGCCGCCGACACCCCGTACTACTCCGGAAAACACAAGCGTCACGGCATGAACGTCCAGGTCATCACGGATTCCTTCGGCCGACTGCTGTGGGCTTCCGCGGCCCTGCCCGGCTCCACCCACGACCTGACCGCCGCGCGCGAACACGGCATCATCGACGCGCTCGCAACGGCAGGGCTGAAGTGCTGGGCGGACAAGGCGTACCAAGGGGCCGGCCGTCATGTCCGCGTACCTTTCCGGGGCCGCCGGCTCAAGCGCTGGAAGCGACGGCACAACAGCACCCACGCCAAAATCCGGTGCCTCGGCGAGCAGGCCATGGCCGTCCTGAAGGGCTGGCGCCTGCTACGCAAGCTCCGCTGCAGCACCAACCGGATCACCAACATCGTGAAGGCCGTCGTCGTCCTTCACCACGCCTCAACCTGAGGTTGGAAAGGGCTCAGTACTGGTGTCGAACAGCCCACCGGTCCGCCGACATCGGTCGTCTGTTGGGCGACGTGACGCAACCGCGGTCCCACACGCGGCGAGGGCTGTTCGAGCACCCTGACGCCGCAGGCGGCGGGCGACACCGTGTCGCCCGCCGCCTGGCGGAAGGGATTCAGGTTCAGATGCTTGGGGAGTGACGTGGCGTCAGCCGGTCGCGCTGCCCGCGACCCACTCGCTCCACGGCATGTTCCAGTCGCTGAGGCCGTTGTCGGGGGCCAACATGGTCTTGTCTTCGGAGTTCTTGACGATCACGACGTCACCGATCATCGAGTTGTCGAAGAACCACGCGGCGGGCTGCTTGCCGTCGCCGCCGTCCTTGACGTCCTTGAGGCCCACGCAGCCGTGGCTGGTGTTGACCTTGCCGAAGACCGCGTCGGCACCCCAGTAGTTGCCGTGGATGAAGGTGCCCGAGGCGGTCAGGCGCATGGCGTGCGGTACGGCCTCGATGTCGTAGGAGGGCTTGCCGTCCTTCTCCGTGAGGCCGACGGTCGCACCGTTCATGTGGATCTGCCTGAACTTCTCGGAGATGACCATCTGACCGTTGTGCGTCGGGTGCTCGGTGCTGCCGGACGAGATCGGGATGGTCTTGATCGTCTTGCCGTCCCGTACGACGGTCATCTGCTTCGTCTTGGCGTCGACCGTGCTGATCTGGCTCCGGCCGATCTTGAACGTGACCGTCTTCTGGATGCCGTGGAGGTTGAGCGTGACGGTGACGGTGGAGCCGGGCTTCCAGTATTTCTTGGGGCGGAAGTCCAGGCGGTCGTCGTTGAACCAGTGGCCGACGACCTGCTGGCCGTTGCTGGAGCTGACCTGGATCTTCGACTCCATGACGGCCTTGTTGCTGATCGCCTTGTCGAAGTTGACCGTCACCGGCATGCCCACGCCGACGGTCGAGCCGTCCTCGGGGGAGAGATGCCCGATGAAGTTGTTCGCCGGGGAGACCGTGGTGATCGTGGCGTTCCCGGTGACGGAGCGGCCCTTGGCGTCCTTGGCCTCCGCGGCGACCTGATACTTGGTGGCCCGCTCCAGCCGGCCGTTCGGCTTCCAGGATGTGCCGTCGGCGGACAGGGTGCCCGGAACCTCGGCACCGGTCGCGACGGCGGTCATGGTCACCTTGGTGAGCTTGCCGTTGCTGACGGTGACCTTGACGGAGTCGTTGATCCCGACGTCGTGGACACCTTGCTTGGGCGTGATCATTATTCGGGCGTCGGAAGCCTCCTGGGTGGCCGCCTGATCCGCCCGCGCCTGCGGTTTCGGCTGATTCCCAGCGTCGTTACCACTGGTAGCAGCGTTGCTGGTACCGCCGAGGGCCGTGAGTGAGAGCACACCGCCGAGTACACCGACCGCAGCCACCAGCCCGGTGCGTCCTTTACGTGCCGTGATCAAGCGCTTCTCCCGTGTCACTGGTCGTTGAATCCCTGGAGCTGGATGCCGAGGGAGTGCAGCTAGCTATAAAACTACTTATATGGGTTCATCCGTCCTTAAATGAGCAAACTGTGGTGAAGGCCACGCGCCGTCGAGCGCGTCGCCGAGGCCCTGCTCGACTGACGGATGGCGCGTAAGAGCCTTTGTGGGTGGGGGCGTGCCCGATAGCGGGCTGGTCCTGAGCCTCGGGGGTGTACCACTCGAAAATACGATTCGATGCTGTGCGCTGCGGCGATGCCGTTCGGTCAGGCAGCGTGTCGGTACTCATTGATCAGGCCGCCGAGGACGGGCCGTCGTCGGATCCGAGGCGCTTGGAGGTCGATGAGAGTGGCCGGGGCGGGTGGTGCAGTGCTGTCCGGGGATAGTTGTTGCCTAGCCTGATGGGGACGATGCTGGTTGTAGTGCCGGATGTAGTCGGCTAGGACTGCTTGGGCGTGGGTCTCGTTGTGGATCAGGATCCGGTCGAGGACTTCGCGGCGTAGGGTGCCCACGGCTCGCTCGCAGGTCGCGTTCGCTCTCGGCGCCCGAGGTGGGCTGAGAGGACCTTTACGGCGTCGGTCTCGAAGACCGCGTCGAAGGCATCGGTGTATTTGCTGTCCCGGTCCCTGATGAGGAAGCGCAGAGAGTCCATGCGGCACCCCGACGTCATGGCGAGATTCCTGGCCTGTTGGACGGTCCACTGGGCGGTGGGGTGGGTGGTGACCCCGGCGAGGTGGAGGCGGCGGGTGCCGTGCTCGATGAAGACCAGGGCGTACAGGCGCTTGAGCGAGATGGTCTCGAGGTGGAGGAAGTCGGCTGCGATGATGCCGTGGGCCTGGGCGGTGAGGAACTGCCGTTGGACGGGCGCCCGCGCATCGTGGTGATCTTCCTTGAGTACGGCTGCCGCAACTGCAAGGTCCGCCCTGCCTGCACGACCGCCACACCCGAGCATTCGACGCAGTCTTCGCCGCCGACGGCATCCACATCCTCAAGAGCACGTCACAGACGCCTCGGATGAACGCTCACGCGGAGAGGTTCGTACGTACTACGCGAGCCGAATGCATCGATCGCCTGCTGATCTTCAACGAGCAGCACCTGCGGACGTCGCCCAGTACGCCCACCACTACAACTCCGCAAGGCCGCGCCGCGCGCTGCAACTTCGGGCTCCTGCAGACGCCCCCGACGCCATCGCGATTCCCGGCCGGCGGATCCAGCGCCACGACGTTCTCGACGGATTCATCCACGAGTACCGCAACACGGCCTGAAACAGGATCAACAGCAGCGGGCGAACACGCAGGTCAGTGGGTATGCGGGCCTTTTGGAACCCTGCAGGCTGCCGGCCGAAGGCCGGGACGCCCCGCTCATCGACGAACTCGCGCGGGCCCCCGCGGCCGGCCTGCTGGGAGTCCTCGCGGATCACTACGACCGGGACCCGCCTGCGCCGAGCTCGCCGCGTGGACGGCGGTCCACGGTGATCTGCGCGCAGCGGATGATCCGCGGGCCGCGGGTGAGCCACACGCAGTGGGTGAGCCGCAGGCAGCCGTTGAGAAGCTCACAGATGCGATACGCGCCATGCCGTTCCGTACCCGAGCCGAGGCCGTGCCGGACGTCCTCGTCACCGCGCTCGACGACGGCGAGACCCTGCTGCGAAACCTGCGATCCCGGTCCGGCTCCCACCGCACTGAGCGTCCTGGTGCGCCGGGACCTGCTCGCCCCGGAGGACCTGACCGAGGCGGAGGCGCTCCTCATGGTCGCCGAGAGCCTGCTGCAACCCCTGGAAACGGCCGGTCCCGACGGGGTGAGCGAGATGCTGTGCGACCAGGGCTCCCAGGTCGAGGAGGCATTCGAGGCCGCCCTGGGCTCCGGCCATCCGGACCGGGTGGGCATCGCGGGACTCAAGACCGGCGCCGAGTACGCGCTGCGCAAGCCGAGCGCGCGCGTCGGCCGTGCTGTCCCACAGCGGTCGCACGACAAGAACCAACAACAAGGGCCGCGGGCTCGCAAGGGAGGCAAGAGGCGTCGGTGACCGGCCGAGCGAGCCACCGTGCGTTGCTGGGAGGAGCAGGCGCTGACGCATCTCCGGCAGGCGTCAGGACACTCCGCCCATGCGACCTGAATCCCGGGCGGCGCTTTGCCTCACCTGGCTATGTGCCTCACCTGTCGGTGATCTCGGAGAGCCAGGCCGTGTCCTCCGGGCCCGGCGCTTCGGGGCCGGGCGCGGGCAGCCGACGGACCTCGCCCGTGCGCAGCGCGACCGTGGCCCGTGGCCGCATCGGCCCGTCGCCCCTGCGTGAGAGCAGGACGAGTTCCCAGACTGTCGCTGTCATTGCGTCGAGCCGGGTGGCGCAGTCGGCGGTGACTTGCCGCGGATCCCGGGTCCGGCCCAGGGACAGATGTGGGGTGAAGCTCTTGGCGGGCCCACGACAGCGCGGGAACCGCTGCCGCAGTAGGCGGTGCAGGTCCGCCCACGTCGCCTTGCCGGCCGCCGTCGGGTCGAGCCACACGGTGAAGTAGGCCCTGTGCCGGAAGGTGCGCACCCCGTCCAGCCGGGCGGTGAACACCGGCGTCTCGGCCGTCGCCGCGGCGAGCAGCGGGGCCGCCCGCTCGAAGTCCGACTCCGGCACGAAGCCGAAGAGCACATTGACGTGCGGCGGCCAGCGGTGGATCTGCGGATCGTAGTCCTGGCGGATGTCCTGGATCGGAGGCCACAGCTCCGCAGGCGGGATCCAGGCCACCGCCGTGCGGGCCGTCGGGGACCCGTCGAGGACGTCGGCGGGCTCGCCCCTGCCGGAACTCGTGTCGAAGCTCAGGTCCGCTTGCGGGTCCCGCACTCGGCCGGCGCCCGACGCGTCGAAGCGGTCCACACCCGTGGCCCGGTCCCAGACCACATCGCCGTCCGCCTCGATGAACATCACCCGGTGCCACGGGATGTCGCCCCCGGGCACGAAGGACGACAGCGGGATGCGTTTGAGGGCATCCCCGCGCTGGCTGATCCCCAGCACGAACCGAGCCGGGTCGAACCGCGGGTCCCAGCGGACCCGGTGATAGATCTCGTCGCTGGTCCGCATCACGCCTCCTCTCCCGCCTTCACACCTTCTCTTCTCCTCCAGGGTGCCGCGCACCCGGCCTTCGACGGTTGTTCCGCTCGCACCGCGACGCATCAGGTGCGGTGCGCCTGACGGGGGACGGCAGGGAGAGCCGGTGCGCCTGTGCGGTGAGCACCCGCGGCAGCACTGCCGCATCTCTTCTCGGCGTCCTGTCGGTTCTGGGACCGGCTTGTTCGTCACGGCCGGTAGCGTGGGCAACGAGACAGAGCCCTGCGAAAGACAAGAGCGGGAAACCATGCGGATGATCTTCAATCCCGCTGAGGAGAACGAGTACGAGGCGGTTTGTGGTCTTCTTGTCCACCGGTTCGAACAGTGGGCCTGGGAGAACGGGATCCACGCCGATCCGTTCGTCGTCGAAGCCGCGCTGGACTACCGCCATCTCGGTACGCCGGACGGCAGGCTGGGACTGTGGGACCAGCGGCACATCGAGGAGTTCCTGCTCGACTGGGTTCCGCGGACGGTGACCGTACTTCCCGACGAGGAGCCTGCCGATGCGCCGGGCACTCTGCGGTGCCTGCTGCGGTATCTGGACGCCGTCCATCTTGCCGATCCCCGAGGGGCGTCCCTGCCCGAGGTGCTGGAGGCCGTCGACGGGGCGGCGCCCCACTACGCGGAGGCGATGGCCGACCGCAGCCTCTGGGGCCTGGCGAAGTTCTGGATCACTACCGCCGCGGAGCAGGGCGTCGACGTCCACGACGAGCAGGCGTTGCAGGATTTCGTGGGGCGGGCACAGGGTGGCGAGGTGCCCTACGACCCGGAGGTGCTTCAGACCATCGTCGAGCGGCACATGCGGAGTTCCGGGCCCGTACGGTCCGAGCCTCAGCTCCCGGTCGCGCTCCCGGACGACGACGTCCTGCGGGAGCAGGCCGGCCGGTCACCGGTGCTGCGGCAGCTGCGCGAGCTGGCCGAGTGGGCGGGGCGCGACCGCAGAACGCTCACCGGTTCCGGCAGGCTGCGTCTGTCGGATGCCCGGGAACTCGTAGAGCGGCTGGACACCGGAGATGACACGGACTCGGCCCGCTCGTCCGCGGACCTGCCGCGCCTCAACCTCCTTGTGGAGTGGGCGAAGACAGCCAGGCTGATACGAGTCGTCAAGGGGAGGCTGTACGCGGTGGCCAAGGCCGAGCCTGTGCTGAACGACCCGCTTGCACTGTGGCGGCGCGCGTTCGACGCGTTCCGCGAGCTGCCCAGCCCAGTGAGGGGCGGGCGCGGCGGCAGGTACGGAGAATCCGTGCTGTTCGACGAGTACGACATGTACGGCGTCGTCCTGCCCGACGTACTGGCAACCCTCTACAGCCTGCCGTACCCGATGCCCTGGCCCGGGCTGCGGGACACCGTCCCCCTCGCCTACCGCTCGAGTTCCCTGCTCGAGGTCTTCGCCACGGACTCCATCGGGTTCGGACAGGCGGATGCCGATCTGCGCACCGGGCTGAGTGTTTTGGAGGACCTGGGGGCGATCGAGTGCCACCAGGGGATGGGCGACCCTGTCTTTGCGGATCTGGCGATGAGCGAGAACGACCTCGAGGGGTGGGCCGGAATACCGGCCGAGGACGATGACGACCTCGAGACGCCGTCCGGCATACTGCCAGGGATGCCGACCGGACTTGCCGGGCTGCTGGACGACGCCCTGCTGGACGAGACCCTGTCGGGTGACGCCGTGTTGGACGGCGCCCCGCCCGATGACGCCCTGTTGAGTGGCGCTCTGCTGGATGACGAGGCCACCCAGCGGGCCCGGAAACGGAAGTCCGAACTGAGCTCGGGCCTGGTCGAGTTGATCCGTCTCACTGACCTCGGAACGGACTCCGTGCGCCGTCGGCTGCTGGCCGAAGGCCGGGATGCACCTCTGATCGGCGAGCTTGCCCAGGCCTCGCCGGCCGGTTTGCTGGGCGTCCTCGCCGATCACTACGATCCGGAGTCCGCCCGGGTGGAGCTCGCCGCGTGGATCGCCGTCCACGGCGACCGGTCCGCGGCGCTGGAGCAGCTCGTCCAAGCGGTGCGGACCATGCCGTTCCGTACCCGGGCCGAGGCCATGCTGGACGTCCTCGTCTCATTGCTCGACGACGGGGAGCTCCTGCTGCGAAGCCTGCGTTCGGACTCCTCGCTGGCTCCCACCGCGCTGAGCCTCCTGGCCCGCCGGGAGATTCTCACCCCCGAGGACCTGACGGAGCCGGAAAGCCTGCTCATGGTCGCTGAGAGCCTGTTGCAGCTCTGTGAGGCGACCGGTGCCGACGGGGTGAGGGAGGTACTACGCCAACAGGGTCGCGAGGCCGAAGAGGCCCTCCGGGCGGCTCTGGCCTCCGGTCACCCGGACCGGGAGGGCCTCGCGGACCTTCAGGCCCTCGCCGAATGTGTGCCCCGGGAGCGCGAAACCCACGTCGGCCTTGTTCAGCAGCGCGGCCACCGAGAGAACGGCAGACGGGGCGGCAAACGGCGCCGCTGAGGACTTGGCGCTTCCTGGCGCTCAAGGGCGACGCCGGCGGCCGCGTGACCGCGTGACCGCGTGACCGCATGGCCGCATGACAGGTATGCCGGCGGCCTTGAGGGACTCTGCCTGTGGGGCTCGGGATCCGGCATGGCTGACTCCCCCCCGCCCGTCGGTGGGCACGACGAGCCGGGGACGTGACCCGGCAGTGTGCATGGAGAACAGCACCGCGAGCTGAGTCGAATCTTCGAGCGGCACACGGTCGGCTTATGCTTGCCGCCATGAGCCGTTGGGCGGAATTGACCGGGGGGACGTCCGGGCAGGACTACGCTGCGCGGTTCGCGGTCCTGGCCGATAGCGGGAAGGACATGCACGGTGAGGCGCGGTTCTGTACGGCGCTCGTGCCTGCCGGAGCGCGGGTGCTGGACGCCGGGTGCGGTACCGGACGGATCATGATCCGGCTTGCGGAGCAAGGGTACGACTGTGTCGGGGTGGATCTTGATCCGTCCATGCTGGCAGTGGCGCAGAAGGAGGCGCCGGGACTGCCTTGGTTCCAGGTCGATTTGGCCAGGTTCGACCCGGCCCTGCTCGGCATCGCCGCGGACTTCGATCTCGTGGTCGCCGCAGGCAACGTTTTCCCGCTGCTCGCTGCTGGCACCGAGGCCACGGTGGTCGAGCGACTGGCCGCGGCCCTGCGCCCGGGCGGTCTGATCGTCGCCGGCTTCGGCCTGGACGAGGCCCACCTGCCGGTGCCGCCCAGCATCACGCTGCCAGAGTACGACGACTGCTGTGCCGCGGCCGGCCTCACCTTCGCCGACCGCTTCGCCACCTGGGACGCTGACCCTTACGATGGCGGCGGCTATGCCGTCAGCGTCCACCGCCGGTGAGGTCGCCATCGCCACAGCCGCACCTTCGAGCCACGGCAGGCCGCTGTGGCCGTCCGTGGAGGCTGGCCGAAGGGCGCGCCGGAGCGGAGAATGGTGCTGTTGGCCTGTTGGCCTGTTGGCCTGTTGGCCTGTTGGGCGGTGGCCGGTTTGACGCACCAGTACTTCGTCGGCGAGGCAACCGCGCTTCCGGCGGAGTTGCAGGCTTCCCGCACTGAGACAGGCCGGTCAGCGGGCTCGGCCGGGTGGCTCCGCGTGCGCTGGAACCGACCGATGCAGTGTGCCTGGATTCGCTGCGGCGGGGCGACGACGTACCCTTCGCCCGCCGCGAGCCCGCGGGGCCGAACTGCGCGAGTTCTGTGTGCGCGTGCAGCCGGCCGATGTGTGAGAGACGGGCATCAACTCTTGAAGGGACCCTGGAAAACGTCTCGTGGGGGTTCGTCTCTCGGCTGAGGCTTTTCCGGCCGTGAGGACCTCGTGTGCGAGTGTCAGCACTTCCGGGGCCCGGCCTCCGGCGGTGTGCCGGTGCAGGAAGGCGGTGGCGCTCCATGTCGTACGTCGCAGTGAGTGCGCTGAGCCACCCCGGGCTGCTCCGCGAGCGGAACGAGGACAGCCTCGTCGTCGGACCGTGGACACTGTGCGCCACCGTGACCGAGAGTCCGCAGACCCTGGTCTTCCCGTTGGGGACGCCCCTCATCGTCGCCGTCGCCGACGGGCTCGGCGGACATCCCGGCGGCGACGTGGCCAGCGCCCTGGCCGCCCGCCGGATCGCCTCGATGGGTCCCGCCCTGAGCAGCGAGGACGCCGTCCGCGACGCCTTGAACTCCTGCAACCGCGCTGTGTACCTGGCCGCCGGCGGCGCCGGAAGCGAGCTGGCCATCATGGGGACGACCGTCGCCGGCGTCGTCGTACGGCCCGGCTCGTTGCTGGCGTTCAACGTGGGTGACAGCCGGGTCTTCGAGGCCTCCCGCGAGGGGCTGCGCCAGGTGAGCGTCGACGACAGCCCGCCGCTCGAACCTGGGGAGCGCACCACGTCCGTCGTCACCCAGTGCCTGGGCGGTACGCCCGGCTACCGCCCCATCCGTCCTCATGTGACGGCGGTGTCGCTGTCCCCCGGCGACCGCTACCTCATCTGCACAGACGGCCTGACCGACCCGGTGACGACGGACGTGCTCGACGCGGTGATGCGGCAGCACGACGACGGCCGGGCGGCCTTCGAGCTGTGGAAGGCCGCCATCACGGCGGGCGGGCCCGACAACATCACGCTGGCGGTCGTACGGATCGGAGACGAGTAGGGGGCGGGGACGGCGGGAGGCGGCCACGATGAGGGCCATCCGGAACGGCACGGTGATCGCGGAGGCGGAGCACACCGTCGTGGTCGAAGGCAACCACTACTTCCCGCCCGAGACGCTGCATCGCCGATACTTCTGCGAGAGCGGGTCGAGATCGCTGTGCCCGTGGAAGGGCGTGGCGCGGTACTACACGGTCACCGTGAACGGCGTGATGAATCGGAAGGCGGCCTGGTACTACCCGCGTCCGATCCCGTTCGCCCGGAAGATCAAGAACCACGTGGCGTTCTGGCACGGGATCACGGTCGAGGGGGACCAGCGGGAACACCGGTAGCGACATCGCCCACCCGTACGCCCGTACCTGGGCGCCCTCACATACCTGTACGCGGGCCCGGTCACGACACGGCGCAGCCACATCGAAACCCGTGGCGCATGAGGAGGCCGTGCTCCAGTCGGACCTTGTGGGCGTACTGGCGGCAGTGATCGCCGGCGGGGCTGTGGCGGGCGTCGCCCGCGCCGTTCAGGCGCAGTGGGCTGCGGAATGGGCATGGGGCGATACGCGGCGGGGCGGACAGAGCGGGTGACGGTGGCTAGGCCGTGTTGTTCCAGTCGTACGGTCCGCCGCCACGCCACTCGATCAGCTCAGCGTCGTCGATGGCCCGGTCCTCGGCGGGCAGACCCGCGCGGTGCAGGAAGTCCAGCACGTCGAACAGGCTGTACGCGGTGCCCACGGGCTCGCCGTCGATCGTCACCCGCCGGCCCCCGTCCGACTCCGGCGGAAGCACGACCACTGGAGGGCGCACGTCCATAACACCAGCATGCGCCGGGACCGGTCGGACCGCGGCTTCCGGTTTTCCGGGCACCGAGTCCGGAACCCGTAGGACGCCGCCGGGCATGGCCGACGCCGGTGGTGCGGGACCGCGGCAGCCGGATGGCCTCCGCCCCGTCCAGGCCCCGTGGTCCCGTCGGGTCGACGGGACCACGGGGCCTGGGATGTGTGCCTGGGCGTGGCGTCGATCAGCTTGCCGACCGGCCGATGTCGACCGTCCCACCCGGCACCGCCCTCCACCGGGGACTGCGCTCCCGCACCGGCCCCAATGCATCAATCTCGCTGGCCTGTCACATGGTGGTCAGTCCGTCTCGCGTGTCGGCCGATGGGCCGGTGTCGGGCGCACACTGGACGCAGAGGGCCATGCGTCATGAGTCGAACTTGGAGGTGGGCCATGAGCACCCTCGAAGAACGCGTCGACGTCGGAGTTCCGATCGACAAGGCCTGGGACGACCTCCACCGGGTGGAGAACTATCCGCGCTTCGTGGAAGGAGTGCGCGAGGTCCGTACGGAGGCGGGGGGCCGAGCGCGTGTGGACGTCGAGGTCGGCGGCCGGGCCCGGGAGTTCGAGGCCGAGATCTCCGACCGCAAGGGGGAACGCGTGATGGAGTGGCACACCACGGGCGACCCCGAACTGGCGGGTTCCTTCTCGCTGCAGCCGATCGACCAGAACAGCACCCGGGTCCAGGCACGGCTCGAGTACGACCCCGACACGATCAGGGAGACCTTCGGCGGGCTGAAGGGATTTGCCCAGGCGAACGCGATCGAACGGCTCGTCCGCGGTGATCTGGAGCATTTCAAGGAGTGCGTGGAACAAGGGCGGTGAGCGGTAGAAGGCGGGCGCTGCAGGCAATCGAGGACGGCAGCCTCCGATCGGATCCCCCGCCGCGCGGTGGGGGATCCGACGGAAACGGAGTGGACCCGTCCGCAGCCGCATGCTCCGAAGTCGGCGAGCGAAAGAGCGTTTCCCCCTGAGGCCGTTGAAACGAGCGTGTGGATACGGGACAGCGGCGGAGTCTTCCGGCAGCGCAGCGACGTCAGGCAGCCGCTACGCCGGTCAGGTCTCGATTACGGCATCGCAGTCGGAACAGACCACGGACGCGTACTCCGCGGGGTGCCAGGGCGCCCCAGGGTGCTCGGAGGGCTTCCAGCGGGCCGTCTCCATAGCGAAGGTGTCCTTGCCGCAGAGGGTCCGCGGTCCCGTCGAGGAGGGCGCCCCCGGGGCGGAGGGCGCGGCGTGCACCTTGCGGACGGACCGTTCCTCACCAGCCGGTATCCCCGGGGAGGAACGTCTGGCCATCGGCTTGTCGAGCTCATACACGACGACGATTTCGCCCATGCCTCCACAGTAGGCGGACGCGCGGCCGACCCTAGGGCTCCGCGGCGTCTTGTCGCGGGGGTGAAGGGGGGCGCCGACCTGCTGTTCGTCGGCTCCCTGGTCGTAGGGGTCGGCCCCGCCATCGTCACCGCGGCACAGGACGACAACGCGATCGTCGTCGACTGCACCGGCATGACCATCGCCCCCGCGGTCATGGACACCGTCGCGCTGGCCGACGGCCGGGGTCACCGCTCGGAGTACGTCGCGACGCTGACACCGGGCAACACCCCCGACTTCCTGGTGGTGCCCGACGAACTCGCCGCCGACGTGCCGAGCGCGGTGGCCGCACTCATGACCCGGCCGGAGCAGGTCCGCGCACTCGTCGCGTCCGGCCGGCCCGTCCTGTGGGCCGGCACCGACGTCCCCGGCCGGGCCACCGCCCCCGAGGCGGGCATCCCGGCCTGCGGTGACCTGACCGGCAGCTCGCGCGTCGGCGTCTGGATCGACAAGTACGACTTTCTGCACCAGGAGCTCACCGCCGACGGTCGCTACGACGAGACCCGGGGCGGCCGTCCGCACGCCTACCAGGGCCGGTACTGGATCGACGGCGACCGCATCGACTACCTGGACGACCTCGGCTTCTGGGCCTACGGAGAGTTCCAGGGCGATGAACTCCACCACGCGGGTTACGTCATGAAGCTGGGCTGACCCTCCCTCCGGTCGTCCTCCGCGCCCCCTACGCCTTTCCCCTTCCCCGGCGTACGGCCCACTCTTCCGGCCGCTCACTCTCCTCGCCCCCTTACCTTCCCCGCCCTCTCGCCCTTTCGGAGACAAGACCCCTCATGAACGTCAACGTCAACGTCACCACCAGCGCCGCCGTGCTCGAAGAGCTCCGGCGCCGGCCCGCCGACCGGCGGCGCATCCTGTTCACCGGCGCGACCATCGTCACCATGGACCCCGACCTCGGTGTCATCGACCGTGGCGACCTCCTTGTCGAGGGCGACACGATCACCGCGGTCGGCCCCGGCCTGAGCGCGGGCGACGCCGTGGTCGTCGACGCCACGGGCACGATCATCGCCCCCGGCTTCGTCGACACCCACCGCCACGCCTGGGAGGCCCAGCTGCGCCGGATCATGCCGGACGTCGACGACCTCGGCGGCTACGTCATGGCCACCCTGGCCGGCTATGCCACGGTCTACCGGCCCCAGGACATGTACATCGGCACCCGGCTGGCCGCGCTGACCGCGATCGACAGCGGCGTCACGACCATGCTCGACTTCTCCCACAACTCCCGCACCCGAGAGCACTCCGACGCCGCGATCGGGGCCCTCCGCGACACCGGCATCCGCGGCGTGCACGCCCCCATGGGCCCGCACTTCGGCGCGTGGGACCGGCAGTGGCCCGGTGACCTGACCCGCCTCAAGGACCAGTACTTCAGCAGCGACGACCAGTTGCTCACGCTGCGCCTGGCGACCCTGGCCACCGACGAGATCGCCGGACCGGCCCTCGCCTACGGTCCCGAACTCGCCCGCGTCGCAAAAGACCTGGGCATCGGAGTGAGCGTGGACGCCGTCTTCGGCACGTCCTCCTCCGATGCGGTCCTGCGCTGGGCCAGGGACGGCATTCTCAGCCCCGACGTCACCCTCATCCACTCCACCGGACTGACCCCCGAGGCATGGAAGGCGATGGGGGAGACCGGCACCACCGTGGCGCTCGCCCCCACGTCCGACGCACAGATCGGCCTGGAGACCGCGATCCCCGCCGTCGACGAGGCCTTGTCCGTCGGCATCCGCCCCGGCCTGAGCATCGACGTCGAAGTCGCCCTGGCCAGCGACATGTTCACGCAGATGCGCGCCCTGCACGCCATCCAGCGGATGCGCGTGGTCAACGCAGCCTATGGAACGAGCGGCGATCTCTCCCGCATCACCACCCACGACGTCCTGGACTTCGCCACCCTCCAGGGCGCCCGCACCAACGGCCTGGCCGGCGTCACCGGCTCACTCACCCCGGGCAAGAAGGCCGACCTGCTGGTCGTCCAGGCCGAGGACCTGAACAACATGCCGCTCAACGACCCCATCGGCACCCTCGTGCTGGGCTCCGACGCCCGCAACATCACCGCCGTCCTCATCAACGGCGAGCCCCGTAAGTGGGACGGACAGGTCCTCGACGTCAACCTGCCCGCCCTGCGCAGCGAGGTGCACGCCTCGCGCGAGTACGTGCTGAACACCCCGGCCGCCTGAGCATCTCCCCGCCACCCGACCGTTCCCCTCCGTCGTATCCCGGCCGTTCCTCCCGCGGCCGGGGGCACCCATCGAGTCCCGGTGGTGCCATCGGCCGACCGTGCCGCGCGCAAGAACGCGGGGCGGTGATCAGACGCCCCCTTCTGGAGTTCCCATGTCCCACCCCACTTCCACCACGTCCGCCCGGCACACAACAGCCGCGCCCAGCACCCCGGACCAGCCGCCCTCCTGGGCGCCCGCCGCCCCGACCGTCGCGCTGCTGACCGCACTCGGCGTCCTGATGGTCGGCCAGATGTACACCGTCCTGGCCCTGCTGCATCCCATGGCCACCGCGCTCGGCACAACACCATCAACGCCACGGCCCCGCACGCCCGCGGCGCGGCCGTCGCCCTCTACGGATGCAGCATGTTCATCGGCGCCAGCCTGGGCCCACAGCTCACCGGAGCTCTGACCGGCCTCGGCTTCGGCGGCATCCTGCGCGTCGTCGCCGCCGCGCTCGTCCTCGGCGTCCTCCTGGCCCTGCCGTCCCTCCGCCACCACCGCACCCAATGACCCGGAGCCGGACCGCCGGCCCACTCCCGATCCCGCACAGCAAGGCCGCCGCCCGGGCATTGCCGCACCCCCCCCGCGACCCGTCCGCATGGAACGGGGCTTCTACCAACTCCTGTCAGGCCTCGATGAGATGGCCCCGCGCGACGAGCTAGTGTCCTCGCTTGTGACTGAACCCTCCTCTGTGACTGATCCCTCCTCTGTGGGTGAACCCTCCTCGCATCTCGGTGCGACAGCGGACGCCTACGACGCCGTCGCAGTCCGCTACGCCGAACTCTTCCGTAATGATCTCGACGCTCTTCCGCTGGATCGTGCGATGCTCGCCGCGTTCGCCGACCTCGTACGAACCACCGGCGCCGGGTCCGTCGCGGAGCTGGGATGCGGCCCGGGACGCATCACCGCGCACCTGCGGAACCTGGGGCTGGACGTCTTCGGCGTCGACCTGTCGCCGGTGATGATCGATCTAGCCCGCCAGGCATACCCGGACCTGCGGTTCGAGGTCGGCTCCATGGACGCCCTGGACCTGGCCGACGGCAAGCTGAACGGCATCGTGTCCTACTACTCGGTCATCCACACCCCACCGCAGGAGGTGCCCTCGTACTTCGCCGAGTTCCGGCGGATACTCGCGCCTAACGGTCACCTCTCGCTCGCGTTCTTCGAGTCGGAGGGTGAGCCGGTCACAGCGTTCGACCACAAAGTGGTGACGGCGTACCGATGGCCGATCGACGACCTCGCGGGGCTGGCCGGTGAAGCCGGGTTCGTCGAGGTCGGCCGGATGCTGCGTGCGCCGCGCGAGGAGGAACGCCAGTTCCGCCATGGCCATCTGCTGATGCGCGCAGCCAAGTAGCTCAGGTGTGGACATGGGTGGCCACGGTCTTGGGGCCAGGGGAGATGAGACGGAATGATCGGGACCGTGTTCCGAAGCGAGGACGTGCCTGCGGAGGACAGGTTCGAGTACTGGCGGGAACTGGTCGGCCGGACGCGGTCGAGCGACCTGATCAGTGCCCACACCGCCGACTACTGGGCGGAGTACCGGCTGATGGAGCTGGGGCCGGTGACCGTATGGCCGTCGTCGTTCCTGCCGACCCGCTACCGGCGGAGCGGAAAAATGGTGCGGCGTTCCGACCCCGAGTTGTACCACCTGACGCTGCTGCTCGATGGAGGACTGGCTCTCGAGCACGCCGGGCGGACCGACACGTTCGGCCCGCGTGACCTGCACATGGTCGACGGCTCGCGGCCGTACGACCTCCGGCCGACGGACGACAGGGATCGCCGTGCCGTCAAGGGGGTGGGCGTGGACTTCCCCAAGGCGTTGCTGCCCGTGCCGCCGCGCATGGTCCGGGAGTTGCTGGGCCGGGGGCTGTCGGGGCGGGAGGGCACCGGGGCTCTGCTGACAGAATTCCTCGTCGGCTTGGACCGGCAGGCCGAAACCCTTCAGCCGTCCGACGCGCCACGCCTGGGTACGGTCGTACTCGACCTGGTGTCGGCCTGGTTCGCCCAAGTACTGGACGCGGAGGCCGCCCTTCCGCAGGAGACCCGCCAGCGGGCCACAGCACAACGCGTCCAGGCGTTCATCCGGCAGAACATCCACGACCCGGAGCTGACGCCGCCCGCGATCGCCGCCGCGCACCACATCTCCCGCAGCTACCTGTACCGGATCTTTCAGCAGCAGTCGCAGGGCGAGACGGTCGCGGCCTGGATCCGCCGCCAGCGGCTGGAGAGCGCCCGCCGCGACCTGGCCGACTCCTCGCTGCGCACCACACCGATCCACGCCGTCGCCGGCCGCTGGGGCTTCCCCCGTGCCTCCGAATTCATCCTGACCCGACGGTCTGCGCCCGACGGTCTGCGCCCGACGGTCTGCGCCCGACGGTCTGCGCCCGACGGTCTGCGCCCGACGGTCTGCGCCCGACGGTCTGCGCCCGACGGTCTGC